>JBILGG010000029.1:0-9108 GCA_044351165.1 Candidatus Caenarcanales bacterium
CTATCAATAATCACTAAATTTGGCTCTTCAGTTTCGATAGAATCGATAATTTTATTAATGTCGTTTTCGCCTGAAACCAAAATCTCAGATTTAATTCCCAGTCTTGAAGCCCGCAATTTAAGCTGGCGCGGAGACTCCTCAGCGCTGATATAAATTACTTTTAGTTTTTGGGCGGCAAGTTTATCAGCGACCTGAATCAAAATCGTCGATTTACCAATGCCCGGCTCTCCGCCAATCAAGGTGAGGCTTCCAGGCACTATGCCGCCGCCTAGAACTCTATCTAGCTCAGAGGATTGCGTGCTTAGCCTGTTGATCTGGTCTTCGGGGATTTCTTGCAGGTTTTGGATTTGGGATTCTGCTTTTAAAAACAGAGGCTTAGTGTCTGAGGATTTTTTGGAGCCTTTATCGAAGCGCGCTTCTTTTAGAGTGCCCCAGGTATTACAGCTAGGACACTTACCAAAATAACTCTGGCTCTCATTGCCGCATTCGGTGCAAAAAAATATAGTCGAAATTTTTACTTTTGCCATAAAAAAATTATACTACTTATATTTGTATGGGTTTGTAAAATTGCGTTAAATACGATTTTTAGCAAAGAATTGCATATATTTATGTATAAATGCGTATAATTATATCTAATAGAGTCTAATTATGTCTAATTGCGCCTTAGATAAAAAACTTTTTTTGGATGAAGATCTTGCCTATCTTTTACAGCAAAAAATCCAACGCATAGATGCTTTTAATTTTCATTGGGACAAATGTTTTCCAGCAAGGTCCCAAGCTTTGCTAAAAGAGCTAAAAGCTCTTTCTACGATTTCTAGTGTAGGCTCTTCTACTCGTATTGAAGGAGCTAGTTTGTGCGACGAAGAAATAAAAACTTTAATTGCTAATATGGCGATCACTCAGCTTAAGTCGCGTGATGAAGAAGAGGTCTTGGGGTATTTTGAAGTTATTAATTTAATTCATGAAAGCTATGAAGCCATCAATCTCAGTGAAGCTTATATCAAGCAGCTTCATAGTATGCTCTTGCAATTTAGTAGCAAGGACACTCGTCATAGAGGTGAATACAAGGCCCTATCTAATAAGGTTGTGGCTCAATATCCTGATGGCACTTCGCGAGTAGTTTTTAATACTACAGAGCCCTATCTAACAGCAAAAGAAATGAATGAGCTTGTTGATTGGACTAATATCAAGCTTAAGGATTCTAATTATCATCAGTTATTGGTGATAGCAATTTTTGTATATGAGTTTCTTTCGATACACCCTTTTCAAGACGGCAATGGCAGACTATCACGGCTTTTGGTGAATTTATTATTACTGAGAGCTGGTTATGGTTTTGTGCAATATATTTCTTTAGAGCGCATAGTAGAAGAGCGCAAAAAAGCATATTATGAATCATTGATGATGGGACAAAAAAATCGCTATTCTGAAACTGAGGATATAACCTTATGGTTAGGATTTTTTATGGACACTATAGAAGTTGCTATAGATAGATTAGAGCAGAGGATTGCTTTTGCTAAGAATCTTGAAATCAACGATAGGCAAAATCTGATTTTAGATTTAATCAAGCTCAATGGTTCAGCTAGAATGAGTAAAATTAAAGAGAGTTTTTCTAATGTCCCAAAATCGACTCTTAATCTTGATTTGAAGATTTTGACTGAACGCAACCTAATCCAGCGCAACGGGCGCGGGCGCGGGACTTGGTACACAGCGTACTAGCAATAACTATTATTCATCAGTTCGCCCAGACCACCAGCCCCAGGAATGATGTATTGATTATCAGTTAGTCCGCTCTCTTCGTCCCACAAAGTGCCGGGCATGCTTGCAAGCGCGCTTGGCGAGCTAGCTCCGCGATCGACTCTAAGAGCGTAGACGATGAGCTCTGGATGATCGGTTTTCATGCGTTTGATAAATTCTGGAGTGACGATCAGATTGAGGCTGATAAATTTAGTCGATTGCCCTTCGATTTCTTGTTTGTAGTAATAAACAGCTTTTGAGATACTACTACCGGTAGCGCCCATTGGATCAGGAATCAAGACTATCGCCTTATCAATAGAACCGCCTATTTTAGAGCCTGTCCAAGACACGCCCACGACTTGCCCATCTTCATTGGTTTTGCGAGCCATATATAAATGATCTTGGCGAACTAAATCAGGGTTAAGAGTCTGATTGAGCACTCTAAAACAAAGCTCTCCTGGCAAGGTTCCAGCTCGCGCGATATCGACGACTACAGCAGGAGTCTCGGTTTCGATAATTTCACCCTTCCAAAACCCGCGCGCGTCGCCATCAGCCATGCGTGTGCGCACAGTTTCATGCTTACTGGGGAATTCTTGAGTGATAACTTCTTTTATCAAAAACTCATAAAGCTTACTAACAAGATCATTTATGAGAGGCTGTTTGGTTTTTTCTTTACAGAGATTGGCCAGATGTGAATTCAAAAACTTATCATCTAAAATATTGTAGTTCGCTCCGTAGCAATGTTCTAAATATCCGGGCTTAGAGGTATTGTTCATTGTTTTCATCTTGATTAATATAGCAGATTTTACCTTAATAACCATACTTTCGTGCTAAAATGATGAATTACGGCCTTGAGAAAATTAATACTATGGAAGAAATTTTTGTATTTAATAACACTGAGTTCCAAGCGTTTTCAAAAGAGGCTTCCAATAGTATTATTGCAAGATTAAAAAAATCTTTGATTCTAGAAGCTTTGCTTACTAAAGATTTTTGTGAACAATGCAATATTACAGAACCAAAAGAATTTCTTGATTATATAAAACCTAAGGTTTTAGAAAGTATTCAAAACTCTAATGATTTGAAAATAAAAAATATAGAACCAATGTTTGAAAAAGGCTGGGATAGTTTCAACAACGAAGTTTTAAATAGCCTTAAGAATGATACCTTGTGTAGGATTTATAGAGCTAAATTAAATAAGGAAATAGAAAATTCAAACTTTAAATCATTTTATGATTTTCTTATAAAACATGGCTATGAAAAATTAGACTCTATGCCCGAGAATCAATTTGTGTTTCTTCAGCAGTGGGCTAGTGTAGGACATCCAACACATCCTTGCCATAAAAGTAAGATTGGTATGAATGATAATGATATTTTAAATTATAGTCCTGAGTTTCAAAAAATAATAAAATTAAAAATTGTTGCTGTTAAAAAAACTTTACTTGATTTTCATATGCCAGCCTTTAAAATCAGCTATTCAACCTGGTTTGACGATACCTATGACGAAGTCTCTAAACATTCTAAAAATGAGTTAAATGATTTAGGATTTAATTCCAATGAATATGCTTTTATTCCGGCTCATCCCTGGCAAGTTGAGAATATTTTACCTAATTGGTTTAGTCATCAGTTTGAAAGTAAAAATATGATTTTATTAGACAAATCTTTTATTGAAAGTCGTTCTAGTGCTTCATTTCGGACCATGATGCCTTTGAATAAAATTCAACCTTTTCCAAAAGTACCATTAACATTTCAGATCACTTCTGTTCTAAGATATACTTCCCCTGCGAAGTTATACAATTCCGTTTTTTTATCGCAATTAATAAAAAATATTCTTAAAGAAGAGGGTAATTATGATAAAACAATAGATTTCTTGGATGAAATGATATCAGTGTCTATTAAGCCCAATGAAGAAGAGAATATATCTGAAATCAGTCCAAGGCATCTATCTGTTATATACCGTGAGAACCCTTTTCAAGTTATAGAATCTAATGAGCTTGCCATACCCTTATTTGCTGTTTTTTTAGATTCTCCGATCACACAAAAACCTTTGATTATTGAGATTATAGAAAACCATAATTTAATTGATTCTAGTAATTTTGAAATTATAGTTAGAGAGTTTTTTAATAACTATGCTCAAAAAGCTATTAAAGCACCCTTAGGAATATATCTCAAATACGGAATTACAATTGAGTGTCACCAACAAAATACTATTTTGGTTTTTAAAGAAGGAGTCATACAGAGATTCATTTATCAGGACGCTTCAGGCTTAGATATTTATAAGCCTAGTTTTGATAAAACAGGCATTAGCTTGTCTCTTCATCCTCAAACTAATCAATATTACTATGATAAGTATTTAAGATCACATCTCATACATTGTCTTTTTAATAGTCATTTAGCCGTTATGATTCAACAATTGTCAATTTACTTTAAGATCGAAGAAAAGGTTTTCTGGGGTGATTTATACTCTATAGTTAAAAATGAATTTGAAAAATATAAATCAATTATCCCCGAAAGTGAATGGGAAGTTGAATCACAAGCTTTTTTAAGTGATCTTTGGCCTGTCAAGGCATTATTATTAATGAGGATTGCACAAACAAAAGAAATATTTTTAAAAAATACAAATTTCTTGAAGTTCTATTTTCCGGCTCATTCTTAATTATAATAAATTCATGGACCAAATCGACATAGAAGGCAATAGATACCAGGCTCACCATATCAAAACTAGCTTAGCTAATATTCTGATGATTCAAGCTGATGGCGGGTTTTTGGCTTGCGGCTATTTTGATATAGAGACAGCTAATAAGCTTGGCGAGGCTGTTGCTATAGTAACAGGTGTTAAAAATTATGATGATATGCTCTTAGCGAAGGTCGTGAAGCTCAGCAAAGCCGCTGAAGATAAGGGTCTAACTCTAGGTATGAGCGGCAGAGAGGCTCTTAGTCAGTTGCTTTAGTTTTTCTGTATCCAGCTGGCCAAGCCCGATTCGGCAATAGCGCTCGTATTTATCCCCGAACAATTCTCCTTGTGCCAAAAAGACTTTTTTTTGTTTACAGATATCCATAAATTTTTTAAGATCAAGATCTTCCCTAAACTCCAAAAAACAATTCAGCCCGTCAATTTTTTGACTCGAAAAACCAGTGTTGAAGCACTCTTTATAAAATTGACTGCTAAAAAAAGTGTCAATATTCTGACTCAAAATAGTTTTATTGGTTTTGATGATTTTTTTGCTTCTATCTATCACCCAAGATCCGATGAGCTCAGAGAGCGTGGGGCATCTTAAAGATAGGTAGTTTTTAAGTCCAGAAAAATTTTCTAAATGCTCGAGCATACTATCAGTCACGCCGATCCAGCCTAGTCTCAAGCCTGGCATACTAAAAGATTTACTCAAATCCGAAATCGCTAGCGCGCGCGGATGAATCTGGGTCGCTGAGCAGGTTTCACTCCGGCTCAAATACAAAAACACTTCGTCGCTTATTAGTAGTCTATCTTCAAGTATTTGGCTGATCTCCTTGAGCTCACTTGCGCTAAACCCAATGCCTGTCGGGTTATTCGGGTTATTAATTACTAGCGCTTTTGCTTGAGGGTGATCTTGAATTAGTTTAGCTAGATTGCTGATTTGCCATTGGTAGTTTTTTAGGTCGCAGTCCCAGTCTATAATATTTACCCCGGCATCAAAAGCAATCTGGTAGAGCGATTGATAAATAGGTTTTTGGACTATTATAGAGTCGCCAGGTTGAAACATAGTTTTCATCACCAGGTAAATCGCCTCAGAAGCGCCGCTTGTCAGTAAAAAATTTTCTGCTTGCAGATGAGGATATAATTGGCTTGCAAGCTTGGTTCTAAATTCTTCACTGCCATATTGACTAGAATAGCTAAGAGGCTTGTTTAAAAGCTCGAAGCAAAATTGCTCTTGCTTCTCAGGGTCATAGATCTCGAGAAGATCAGTCAAGCTCAAAGCCGGCATACAAGCAGAGCTAATATCACTAAGACCTAGGTTTTCAGAAGTATTGTATTTTTCTTCTAAATTAAATGGTGTAAAGAACGGATTCACAACTACTTGATTTCTTTGTGAACAGTGTGCTTCTTGAGGTTTTTATTATATTTGCGCATCTCAAGCTTTTCTGGATGTTTTTTTTTGTTTTTAAAAGTATAGTAACGTGACGGCGGAACTCCAGCCGCTTTTGCTTCGGTACATTCAAGGGTAACTAATACATTATCTTTTTTCTTGGCCATTTTTTATATCCTTACGCCGGAACTTTGTATTTACAAAGCTAGATTTATTATTCTAGCAACTGCGATGATAAAGGCCTTGTTGAGCCCGTATTTTCGGCATTTTTTAATAATCTAAGACATTTTAGCTAGGGGTAATGGGTATGGCGCAGTTCTGCTAGTCTAATTGATCTATGTAGAGAGGTATCTAGATAACCGATTTTAACGATTATGGACAATCAAATTCAGATGAAAAAGCTAGATATCTTTTTAGATGCTAATCCTCAGGCCCTAAAAAAGATGCAAGATCTAGCAAACTCACTCACTCAATTCCCTAATCGACAAAGATTGCTCTATAACCTAATGAGCATGAGTACTGATGTCAGTACTTTTAATACTAACTTGATTGATTATTTAGCTGAAGATGCTGAGCTCTCTAAAAAAATTGTCCAAAGATCAAAAATCGCTTCTTCGATTTCACAAGCCCGAATCTCAGTCACTGACTTGAAACAATCGATTATTCGCCTTGGTTATGAGCATGTGCATAACGAAGTTCAATATCATTTAGCCTCGTATTTTACTAAAATTTATTTTAATAGCGATAATGAGCATACTAAAACCCTTATCAAACGCTCTATTAGACTGGCTTTTCTAGCCAGAGAACTAAACAAGCTTCTGGGCTTAAATATGGAAAATCTTATGTTTTTTGCTGGGCTTAATTTTTATATCGGTGAGATAGCACTATCCATGCAGGATTCAAGAGCTATGCAGGAAATTTTGTCGATGATGGAAAGAGGAGTGGACCCGAAAACAGCTCAGCTAACGGTTTTGGGATTTGATTTATCAGAGCTTTCTGGACGAATTGTCTCTAAGTGGTATTTGCCAGATACTATTCTAGATCTCGTTAAACACTCTGCTGATCTAAGTTATGTCGATCCTCAAAACTTTAAATCTGCTATTTTGATGCGTTTTACTTTGTTTATGGCTTCGGCGTTTTCTAACAAAAGCCTAAGCCCTAAATCCACTTGGGATAAGGCTTATGAGTTTATGGGCAAGCTTGATGTTAAGCATATTAACTCAGAAACCTGGATACAAGAAATCAAATTGTTATATATTCGTTTACTTGAGACTGAACATATCTTATTTCAGCGCTAAAGATTTGCTAAAATATGGCTTATGCCAAATTTAGATAAAGCTTTAGAAGTAATTAGCTCAGTGCTCAACCCCGGATTTTATAAGGACGTCTCGGTGCAGGCTGGCGGAGCTAAAGTAGTTTTTAATTTACTACTTGATAACCCTCAAGACAATAAGCAAAAACAAGAAATCATAAAAGATATAGAGACCAAGCTTAAGCAAGCTGGTTTTTCAGAGCTAGATGTTTATACCACTCTGCGCCCGCCGGAAGCCGCTGCTGGACATCGTCCTATTGGCGGTACTGCTAATCGCGGCACTATCACTCCTAAGTCTCCGGTCCCTGGAATTAAGCACATAATCGCTATTAATAGCGGTAAAGGCGGAGTGGGTAAGACGACTTGTGCTGTAAATCTAGCAATAGCTTTATCTCAATTAGGTAAAAAAGTGGGTCTATTAGATGCTGATATAACTGGTCCAAATGTACATTTGATGCTGGGTTCCACAGACAAGCCTTATGTGACTGACGACAAAAAAGTAATGTCTCTAGAAGCTCATGGAATAAAACTAATTTCTATGGGATCTTTGATGGAAGAGGATAAGCCTACTATTTGGCGCGGTCCTATGCTGGATGGCGTGATAAAACAATTTTTGCGTGAAGTTGAGTGGGGAGAGCTTGATTACTTGGTTGTAGATCTTCCGCCAGGCACTAGCGATGCGCAATTGACTCTTTGCCAAAACGTTCCTCTCTCTGGAACCGTTATCATTACTACTCCTCAGGACGTAGCTCTCATGGATGCTCGCAAGGGTTTGATGATGTTCCAAAAAATGCAAGTCCCTATTTTAGGTTTAATTGAGAACATGAGCTTCTTTGATTGTCCTCATTGTCACAATAGATCAGAAATTTTTTCACATGGAGGCGGAGCCAAAGCCGCTCAAAACCTCGATCTTGAGTTTTTAGGTGCTATTCCTATCGAGCTAAAAGTCAGAAGCGGCGGGGATGAAGGTCGCCCACTGACAGCAGTTGAGCCTAGTCACCCAGTTGCTAAGGCTTTTTATGATATCGCCAAAAAAATTGATCTAAAAGTAAAAGATTTAGCTCAAGTCTAAGGATTCGCTGAAAAACGAAGTTTTGAGGCGGAATCCGCTTAACAAAAAAAATATTAAGGATCCACTCCCTGAGCCAAGATCCCTTCTTGGCTCAGGGTTGGAAAATCGACGAAGTCGCATTTTTCAGTGGATTCTTAAGAATTACATTTTGCTATATTGCTTAGGACGCAGTCAGCATCTGCATCTGCGATTTTTTCTAGTCGGTGATTAATTTTCTTTTGGTATTTTTCTGCTTGCTCGCCTGTGCCGTTATACGCCACTTCTCCGACTTTTTTTACAAAATCTGCTGCCGCCAAAGCCTGATAGGCAAAGCCTTCTATCCCATCGTTCATAGCGGTCCAATCGTAACCGTAGGATTTTGCAGTCGCTTCCATAAATTGTCCGATCCCGCGCTCGCCAGCTTGTCCGCGCGCGCTGGGATTGAATCTAGATTCGTTATAGATCTGCACAATAAATCTTTTTGGATCAGTGCCGGCATGCTCAGCTGTGGACCAGAGCGCTTCTAAGATTTCCATGCTCGTAAAATCTTCAGCACTTCCGATCCGCACACCATCTTCTTTGGCTGTAATGAAATAGTTTTGTGCTTTTGCCAGCCAGCGTCTATCATTGATTGTCAGTATAGATTTTTTAATTCCATAACTAGAAAAATTTACTTCCTTGCCTTGGATATTGATTTTGTAGTCAGAATTTGTTTCAGCTTTATCTGCTTTAGTAATTGCTTGAGTTTCTAAATTTAGAGTTTGTACTAACTGCTCGAGTCTTTCAAGTAGTTCGTTATTAGTGTTTTGGTCTATGGCTTCAAGTACTTGATTAGTTTTTTGTTCGCGCTGTCGTTGGGCTCCTAGATTGAATTCTGGAATATTACTCAGGGCGAGATTTTCCATAGGCGTTTCGATCTTAGTTTCTGGAATTGGTTTTGCTGGAGTGCT
>JBILGG010000019.1:0-11032 GCA_044351165.1 Candidatus Caenarcanales bacterium
TGCTTGAAGATCTTTTTTATCTTCGATAGTTACTAACACCTGAGTCTTGCCAGATTTATTATTTACTATTACTGTTTTTTCTTTTGGAGTGTAGTATTTTACTCCGCCAATTTTGCCGCCAGCATTGTAGTGAATACCGGGATTAAAATTTTGATGATTTAAAGCTATGTAGTCCATGATGATTAAGTGGGGTTGATAAATTTTCTATGCCACTTTCTTGTAATACCTAATCTAATATTTCGCTAATGATGATTTCCTCTAATTGGCCTGGAAGGGCCTAAACACACTAATATATTGTTGTTTATAGCATTAGTTTTGTTCCTAAAATAATTTTTATAAAAGATAATTTTAATTATTTTGGTGTTTTTATCTTGGCGTTACTATTCCTCTAAAAACGGGTCTAATAGTATTATGAAAAGAATTTTTTTAATCTCAATACTTAGTGTATTTTTTATCAATCCTGTTTTTAGTGCTGAATTTAGTGTGGATCATTTTGCAAAGATTGTCTCTCTTACTGATTCTCAAATAGTTTTAAAAGTAACAGAACTAGAAGAGCAAAACTCGAGTGCGTTTCCTGTCGGCACTGTGCTCACAGGTTCTGTTTCACAGCACTCGGAACCTAAAAGATTGATGCGCGACGAAAAAATAAAACTTAATCTTCACACCGCTCAATTACCAGACGGTAAATCTCAATCACTAAATTATCGTATGGTGATTAAACCAAGAACTTTTATTAATTCAAGACAATTCGGTAATATGGCTTTTGTTACAGCTGGCGGAGTTTTATCGCTGACGACAGATATGCTGACTTTAGGCTTACCTATCTCTCGCGGTGGCCGCGCGCTCTGGGAAATGAGCTACGAAATTTACGACACGCCAAAAGGTCATAGTAAATTCAAGCACGGAGCCAAAGGTTTTGTTAGAGGCGCGCTTTTCCCTCTGCCTGAATTAGTGATGAAAGGCCAAAAACTTCCTCTGCATGAGGGTTCTACTATCGAAATTTTTGATGATTCCGATTCTGATAAACAGCTTACGGCTAAATTGATTAAGCGTTTGAATTAGCAATTTTTTAGTTTAGAATTGATGAAGAGGAGATTTATTTCTTTATACTTCGCAATATTATAAAATCAAATATTTATTTGATGAAAATAGCTTATTTTCTTTTATATAATTTTGATTTTTTACTTCCTATAGACCCAGAATATGAGATTTTAAGTTTTTTATCTCCCCAAAAAGATAAAATAATTTTAGATATAGGAGCGCATAAAGGTGAATCTATTAGGTCATTTAGAATTTTTGATAAATCATCACCGATACTATCTATAGAAGCAAACCCAGATCATGAGCCGTGTTTAAAAAAACTTCAGAAAAAATATTTAAATGTCGATTATAAAATTATCTCAGCTTCTGATTCAGAAAAACCTGATTATATAAATGTTCCTTATTATCAAGGCTTAAATTTATCAGCCTGGTCTTCAAATTCTCAAGAAGAATCTTTTAAAATATTTCATACTCGTTCTTTTCTTACTAAGCTTGAATCTAAGCTTAAATTCCGATCAATCCCGGTCCAATCAATCCCTTTGGATAACTATAATCTAGAACCCTTCATAATAAAAATAGATGTCGAGGGTACAGAATCAAGAATTTTAAAAGGCTTAAAAACCACTATTGAAAAGCATTTCCCTATAATTATTGTTGAGAATAATAATTTAGATGAAATAAAAACTCAGCTTAATGATTTTGGATACAAGCCTTATGTCTACGATTCAAAACCAAAAATTTTAAAAGATTTCGATAATCAAACCAGTATAAATATTGTTTTTTTAAATCCTAAGTTTTTTGCTTATGATTTGCTGGCTAGGAAAATTGTTAAAGCATCTCTTTAAACAAAGCTTTTGCGATAACTATTCTCTGGATTTCTGAAGTGCCTTCGTAGATCTCGGTGATTTTAGCATCGCGCAGGTATCGCTCGACGTTATAATCCGTCGTGTAGCCGTAGCCACCATGGATCTGAACCGCTTCGACAGTGTGTTTCATCGCCATCTCGGATGCAAATAATTTGGCTTGCGCGGCAAGCTTGCTATAAGGTTTACCTTCATCATGCGCGAGTGCCGCGCTATAAGTCAGCCAGCGAGCGGCATCTATATCAACAGCCATATTAGCAAGCTTAAATTGGATAGCCTGAAACTCATTAATTTTCTGGCCGAAGGCTTCTCTAGTGTTAGCGTAGCTCATGCTATCTTCAAAAGCCGCGCGCGCAATGCCGATCGCTTGTGATGCCATTCCGATTCTGCCGCCATCAAGAGTCTTCATTGCGATCTTAAACCCGTCACCGACTTTGCCAAGAATGTTTTTTTTGGGGACGGCGCAGTTATCAAAATGTAATTGAGTAGTCGAGCTTGCTCTAATCCCTAGCTTATCTTCTGGCTTTCCAAAACTAAATCCTGGTGTTCCTTTTTCTACTAGAAACGCTGTTACGCCTTTGTGCTTCGCTTCCCGATTGGTTTGTGCGAGCACGAGATAAATATCAGCTTCAGCGCCATTGGTGATCCAAGCTTTACTTCCATTTAGAATATAGTTATCGCCGTCTTCTCTAGCGTCTGTCAGCATGGCGGCTGCGTCGCTTCCGTTACTAGGCTCAGAGAGCGCGAATGCTCCAAGTTTTTTGCCGCTAGCAAGAGGCTTTAGAAAAATTTCTTTTTGCTCCTCTGTACCCCAGTCCTGGATTGGCATAGCGCAGAGTGATAAATGAGCGGACATGATAGTTCCGGTACTAGCACAAACTTTTGAGAGCTCTTCTACTACTATGGAGTAGCAGATATAATCCATGCCGCCTCCGTTGTAACGCTGATCAATAGTGACTCCTAGCAATCCAGCTTCTGCCATCAGCTCCACGTTTTCGCGCGGGAAGCGGTGGCTCTTGTCGATTTCTTTGGCGCGCTCAGCAAATTCTTTTTGGGCAATATCTTGCACCATTTTTTTCAGCATTAATTGTTCTTCGCTGTAATTAAAATCCATATTTTTAATATACCCTCGCGCTTGCTATTTCACTACCATTCGATCGCAGTTTTTCCGTGCTGGGTCAGATAATCATTAGCTTGGCTAAAATGCCCGCATCCCAAAAAGCCACGATACGCTGAAAGCGGGCTGGGGTGCACAGTCTCTAGCACCAAATGTTTGTTTTTATCTATCATGCTGGTCTTGCGCTTGGCTGGCGTGCCCCAGAGCATAAAGACGGTGTTTATGGAGTGCTCGTTAATAAGCTCGATTACTTTATCTGTAAAAATCTCCCAACCCCGCCCAGCGTGCGAGTTAGCTTGCCCGGCGCGCACCGAAAGAACGGTATTTAGCAGGAACACACCCTGGCGCGCCCACCGCTCGAGGTTGCCATTTTTGGAGATAGGGATATTTAGATCGCGCTCCAGTTCCTTAAAAATATTTACTAAAGAAGGCGGCACAGCTACTCCTTCTGGCACCGAAAAACATAGTCCATGAGCTTGATTCACGCCATGGTAAGGATCCTGACCCAAAATCACAACTTTTAGTTTATCAATAGGACAGAGTTTGAAGGCGTTAAACGTCAAGTTACTGACAGGAAAAATTTCTTGATCTAGAGCTTCTTGATTAAGAAAATTTTCTAGATTTTTTATATAAGGTTTTTCGAGTTCTTTTTCAAGAGCCATTAGCCATGAGCTTTCTAGAGCCTTGAATCCATAATCAGTAGAAATCTTAGCGGTCATAGTTTAGCGAAATGACAGAGCTTGCTTGCGTCTATAAAAAAGTATTTTTACCAAAAAATACAAAGGGATAGTAGTTATTAAATTAAACAAAAGTGCGCTGATGACTTTTTGGAGATAATTAAGAGAGCTTGGATTAAAAAGCTCGAGAATCGGTGTAAAAACAAAAACGCCCATAATACTCACCAAGAGTTTATCAGCGATATGATAAGGATTAATTCTCTGCGCGATAATTCCGATCACAGGATAAATCCAAAAAATAAAACCGTTATAAACTAAAAGCGTAGAGCCCACTAATAAAGCACCGCACAAGACCGAAACTTCTAAAAGCCCAAGTAAACTTGCAAACGCAATTATAGTGCAAAAGGCTAAGTTAATTGGTAAGTCCGTCACTTGGCTAATTACAGCCACTTGAATAATCACAATCAAAAAAGCAAAAAAAGCAATTTT
Source organism: Candidatus Caenarcanales bacterium (assembly GCA_044351165.1). Taxonomy (GTDB): domain Bacteria; phylum Cyanobacteriota; class Vampirovibrionia; order LMEP-6097; family LMEP-6097; genus JBEAYS01. The sequence goes on from JBILGG010000019.1 coordinate 4,188, forward strand.
GATCGATAGTTTTACAAGATCAGACATTATAATTACTTGATATAAGCAGGAATATCAGAATTATTGTTCAAGCCAGCACTGCTATTGCTTGGCGTTACTCTTCTGCCAGCGCTATTGCCTGGGAAAAAAACTGTTTTGCTTGGTTTTTCTGAATCTTTAAACATTAAGTCGATGTCTTTTTCATCTGGTTTATATTCAACTATTCCAGCCTCAACATTAGCTGCGTTCATCAAATTAGGTAAATCAATTGCAACTCCGCTTTGCTCGACTATGGTAGAAGCGTCTTGGCGAGCGGTATCCGCTTCGATTTGGAGTCTTTCTGCTTTTGCTCTGATTTTGGCGGCTTTAAGATCTTTTTTTACAGCGCGAGTCAAATCAGCGATTGCTTTTTTTTGACTTTGGAGTTTATCTAACTGAGCTTGGGCGTTTGCGAGTTTGTCCATAGCATAGCTTTGGGGATCTTCAGCCCTAACTTGGCCAATTCCATTGAGTGTTACTAATATTGCAAGTCCTAAACTAAGTTTCTTATTCATAATTTTTATTATACGGTATTTTTTGTGAACTTCAAGGAGCTAGCGATAAAGTTCGATCAAATCTTCTAGCAATTTTTTAGCTTTACCCCCATTAATTATATCGAGGCTTAAATCAAAATATTCCTTCATCTTGGTATAAAACTCTTCTTGGGACTGCGATTTTTCTTGGCGCGCCAAATAAATTAAGGCGGCGCTATTTAGGCAAGCACTCGTTGTTTTGGCGTTATTAGCTTGCCCTGAGAGTAATTCAAGAATAATTTTGGCGTTGGCTTGGTGATCAATGCCGCCCAGTAAGTCGCTTAGCTTACTTTTTTTAATGCCGATTTGCTCGGGGTCAAATATAAATTCATTGATTTGGCCTTCGTAAATCTCTATTACCTTGGATTTGGTCGCTGAGCTGAGTTCGTCTAGTTGCACGCTTTCTGGGCAGGAGTGGATGAGAAGCGCGCTTTTGCGTTTTTGGGCTTGGATTAGGGATTTTTGGGTTTCTTTTAAGGTATTGAGCCATTTGGTCTGCCCTATGCCTAGTACCTGTCCGTCTAGCCTCGCTGGGCTTGCTAGCGGTGCTATGAGTGATAAAAATCCGGTGATCTTGTGCTTCTTGCAGACCTGCTTAACCGGAGCCAGTAATTCAGCCGAGACAGCACTAGAGTAAAAAGCTAGTCCAAATTTTTTAAGACCTTCTTGTTTGGTTTCAAGTTTGGCCGATAAGTTAAGTCCTAGAGCCTCTAGGACATCAACCGAGCCTGTGGTGCTGGTTGTAGAGCGTCCGCCGTTTTTGCAGATTTTGACACCGGCGCTTGCCGCTATAAAAGAAGTGGTTTTATCGCCGCCAGTGCCGCAACAGTCTAGAAGCCCCTCGCCAAGATGGATTGGGGGCGCTAAATCTTCTAGCTCTGTTAACAGGGCCAAAATATCGGTGGATTTAAAATCTTGCCAGGCTGAAACGTAATCTAGAAGCTCGGCTTCGCTAAGTGATTTGAGCTGGTTTAAACTATATCTCAAGCTGTATGGGCGCCAAAAAACAGGTGTCTGAAACACCCTATTTTTATTATACCCCTACAAGATGATTTAAATGCTGCCTACGATCAGATTCCATAATGAGGTGAGCTTTAGTGAGAGATTTAGGGAATTCTCTGCCTCTTTGGATAAGCTGTTCGTCCCAAGTTTCTGGGTCAAAAGCTTCGACGATTTCTCTAACGGCCATCGCCACATCAAAATCTTTACAGCTAAAAATATCAATAGTAACAAAGCCTTTATCCGGAAAAGTATGTATCGCCAAATGGCTTTCTGCGATTATGACAATACCACTTAATCCCCAATCTTCAGGTACCAAGCCCTTGTACTCAAATACGTACGGAGGCATTATCTTGGTCATATCCATTTTTTCAGGTAACTTATCTAAAAGGTTAGTAAGAAGTTTAATATCTGTTAATTTACTCTTTTTACAGCCGCTTGCTTCCATCATCAAATGTGGTCCGAACATCTTCTTCTTACTCCTTTATTCACGCTAACCAAAGTTGTTGTGCATATTACTAAAAACCACTTTTTAAGATTTGTTCCTTAAAAAGTAAGCAAAATCATATCAGTAATGCGTATATTTGAAAAGATGTAAAGATTAAAATATTCTTGCAATTATTCTAGGGTTTTCCCCTATGTAAATAATATGCCAAAAACTTGCGCCAAAAGTATTTACTTGTTATAATTTATTATTACGCATTATGATTTCTGTGGCGCCCCAAAAAGCAAAAAATTTACCTTTAAGTACTGATACCGCTCAGGGCCCAAATGCTGTGGTTTCAAAAGATTCTAGCAATGAAGTTTTAGAAAGCTCAAGAACAAAAGCAGAAAAATTATCAGCTAAATCTAATTCTGCTGCTAGAGCATCTGAGATTAGAACAAAACCAGTTCTTGTTAATGTGATGGACTTCATCAAAAAAAACACTTCACGAGCCTTATGGGGACTTGGATTGGGCACCGGTGGCATTGGTGTAGCTAGTTACTTTTTGATTGGTTCTAAAATTCTTAGTTTGATTTTTGCCGTGCCGACCTTGATGGCATTTTTTATAGCTCATCACTTAGGTAAAAATATAACTAGCGGAAAAAATAATTTGTTTTTAAATCCTGAAGATCAAATAGAATCATACATCGCAGACCCACAAAGACTCGATTCCGAGAATGTCAAAGCCTTACAATCCCTTGATGAATTAAAGGATTTAATGGTATCTAAGCCCGAAAGAAAAGAAGAGATATTAGCTTTATTAAATCGTTTTAAAAAAATTATTGAAGTAAAGAATAATCAAGTTCAGGCTGTTAATGAGAATACTAGCGATATATCTAGCTCCCGCCTTAAATTAGACACAGAAAGGCTTCTTTCAGTTTTAGATTCAATAGATGAATTAAATGAAATGGATTCAAGTAACGAGCTAACTAGTTCAAAAAAACCTAACGAGGAACAATAATTTTTTGACCAATTTGTAACAGGCGCACATCACGAATTTTATTAGCTACTTTAATTTTATCGACAGAACTAGGATCAGAATTGCCGTAGAATTTAGTAGCAATAATTTCTAGGGTGTCACCGCTCTTTATATGATACTCATTGGCATTGGAGTTCGAGGAGGTTTTGGACGGTGTTGATTTTTTTGTTTGTAGTATTGGTGATTTTTTAGCTAAAGCTTTACTATCAGTTTTTGCAAGCGGTATATTTTCTACCTTGAGTTCTTCATCTGGATCAGCCTCTTGCTCTTCGCTATCAAGATTAGGCTGAGCGATTTTTTCTTTTAGCTCATCTTCGCTATTGATTTTATTGCCATTAACGATTATCTCAGTGTCTTTTAGTGAATTAGAGTAATCTTTGTGCGGAGTGATAAGAATAAAAAACAAAAACACCAAAACCGCTATTAGAGCACTAATGATGACTATTGACCAAGTTTGAATATTTTTATAATCTCTCGAGCTTAAAAAATTAGAGTTAACAGGCTTAAAAAAGGTATTGAGATCATTATCCAAACCCTGACCTTGGCTTAGCACCTGCAAGCTATCTAGTGTGGGCTTGTTTAAACCAAGTTCGTCTTTTACTTTGCTAGATAAAAATTTATCAGCACCAGCATTGATGCCTTGTTTTATTTTTTTCTTTATGGATTCGTAATTCAAGCTTTATTTATTTTAGCAGATTAACCTTATCTAAAAATACTATATCCATGGGGTTAAACTGTAAATTCTTCACGTGGGATCTAGAGAAAATCACTTGTTTATCCACGTATAAAGGTGCAATCCCAAGCTCTTTTTGGCTCAGTAAGAACTCGGCTTGGGTGTAAAGTTTTTTACGTAATTCATTATTATTGCTAGCTCCTGCAGTTTTTATAAGAGAGTCATAGAGAGAATTTGACCAATGGCCATAATTGATTTGATTATTTGATACAAATAACTGTGCAAAAGTATCGGGATCTGGGTAATCCGCTCCCCAATTCAGTCTAAAGAGTTCTGGTGGGTCATCTTTTAATCTTGCCAAAAAACTTTTCCATTCCATGGCTGTGATTTTTACTTCGATATTAAGTTCTTTTTTCCAAATCGCCTGCAATGTTTCAGCTAGTAATTTTGTATCGTCTCGGTTAGGAATTAAAAACTCTACCTCAGGGAAGTTTTTACCATCGGGGTAGCCTGCTTGACTAAGAAGTTTTCTTGCTAGTTCTGGATAAAATCCATCTTGCCTGTAATCCACTCCGTAAGCGGATTTGAACTCTTGTCGGAGAAAATCATAATCTAAATAAATTCCAAGATTAGGAGGTATCCAAGTGTTATTAGCCAGATCTCCTTTGGAGCGAACTTTTGTAATTAAATTCCTGTCGATGCTAAACGCGAATGCTTGCCTCACAAGAGCTTGATCAAAAGGTTTTTTTAGAGAGTTAAAACCAAGATAGGTGTTTCTCAGTAGCGTAAAAGTTTCTACACTATACTCAGAATTTTTTTTGTGTTGATCAAGTTTTTTTAGTTCACTGATTGGGATTGAGCGCCCATCGATCCAATCAAATTGCTTATTTAAAAATAAGGTAAACGCGCTGGATTGCTCTTGCACCATAAAATATTTTAGATACTTTATTGCTGGTGGGTTTGTAAATTTATCGTTGCGCTCAAGAATGATTTTATACTCGTGCTGCCATTGTTTTAGCTTAAAAGGTCCGTTGGTGACAAGGTTTTGCGGCTCAGTCCAGTCTTTTGAATATTTATTTATAAGATCTTTTCTAATAGGCAATGCAAGTCCATAAGATGTTAGGTAAATAAAATATCCAGCAGGATTTTTTAGAGTTATTTTTAAGGTGTAATCATCTAAAGCCTTGGTTTTGGATAAATCAATCATTGAGAGCAATTCAGCGTAGGGCGCGCCGGTACTGGGATCTAAGGTGCGCTGAAAAGAATCCACAAAATCTTGAGCGGTGACAGGCTTGCCATCAGTCCACAAAATATTTTTATCTAAGAAAAAAATATATTCAAGCCCATCAGTACTCACCTGCCAGCTTTTGGCGCAACCGGGTACAGAGATGATATTAGATTTTTCATCCAGCCCGAATCGAGTCAGTCCGATCATTAGGCTGCTAATAATATCAAACGAGTTAGAGTCATTAGCAAGGTTCCAATCTAGAGTCAGCGGTTCGGCTCCGAGGTTCATCCTGAGTGTGTTTGAAGATGATGTAATTTTTGAGCAAGCAGAACAGCTCAGCATTAGAACCACGATTAAAAAAATCTTTTTCATTAATCTCTTGGCGTTACAGCCGATTCAAAATCTACTTTTGTGTTTGTGCCCAGATCGACCATTTTTACCCGGACTTTTAATAAGTGTTCGTAATTGGTGTTGAAATAAGTGTAAGCGAATTCGGATTGGTATAAATCAAACTCCGGGCTTAGATCCTGATATTCGATATCTACTACTTGTCCAATTTTTTTAACTACGGCTTTATCGGGGTCTTCGTAATCATTCTCTCCGATTAGATCTGGAGCCAGCGCCGGCCAGCTATCGGTGTGATCGACAGTATAGGCGCCGTCTTGAGACTTAACCACAAAAAGCTTTAGGCGAGCGCGATTGGTGGTGTAGTCACCATCAGGGTTTTTGGCTTTTGCGATGTAATAAAGATAGTAATCATAGGGCGGAGTGACGATACTACTAGGATCTTTTGATTTTAGATCCCGCTCTTTATATTCAATTTTTTTACTAGGCACCACAAAATAAATATAAGGTTTACCATAAACCCAATCTCTGGGCAAAGGCACATTAGAGTTATAATCATTGCCCACAAAAACTAGATCTTTACTACTGCGCTTGATGTTATACATCATCTGCTCAAGAGCAGATCTGGCGTCGGTTTGGAGCCTACCGTATTGCAGAGATTTGTTAAATAAATCCCAGCCTCGGTTGTAGTATAAATAAATCATGCCAATAACAACACCAATCACGCTGATTACTATCATCAGTTCTAAAAGCGTATAACCCTTGTTTTTGCGCTTGGGCACTTTTTTATTATAGTCTTCTTCTGTGTTAAGGATTCTTTGAAAACCGAAGTTTTTTCTGCAGAATCCGCTTAATAAAAAATCAGCAGAGCTTTTTTCATATGTTATAACTTAGTCATGCCCTTGGTTGTAGGATTGACTGGAAATATTGCTTGCGGCAAATCGACAGTAGGAGAATTGCTCCGCAAAAAATCTATCCCTGTCCTTGACAGCGACACGGTCGTTCACGAGCTTTATGATAATGATTCAGATATTCAAGAGCAAATCCTGAAAGAATTTGGGACTCTAGATAGAAAACAAATCAGCAAAAAAGTTTTTGGGGCTAGCCCTGATAATCTGGTTTATAAAAAAAAATTAGAAGCGATTCTTCATCCTGCAGTCCAAAAAAAATTTGAGCAATGGGTGCAAGCTAATTACAAAGCGCCCCTAATAGTGAATTTGGTCCCGCTATTGTTTGAGGCCAATTTAGAACATCGCTACGATTATATTGTATGTATTATTACAGATGAGAAAAATCAAATCCAAAGACTCAAAAAAAGAGATCCAAATATGCCAGAAGCCCAAATTATCGCCAGAATCCGCTCTCAGATGCCCCAGGTTAAAAAAGCTGAGCTTTCTGATCTAGTTATATCCAATAACTCTAGTTTAGAGGCTCTGGAGCTCGAAGTAGATAAGTTCTTGCAAATAAGTATTAAGTCTATATAAATATTGCAAGATAAAATATATTTTATCTTAGGTGTTATCCACTAGTTGCAGAATTGGATAAAAGCAAAAAAGCATTGATATAAAGCCATATTTCAGGATTAA
>JBILGG010000043.1:0-7669 GCA_044351165.1 Candidatus Caenarcanales bacterium
TTTTCATATTTTATATTATTTCAATTATTTGTGAAACAATCCTAAAACTCCAGTATTAGCACTTTACTTTTGTATTAAGTTGTTATACAATTTATATTTGGTGATTCATTATGAATATGCTTGCGTATATGCAAAATACGTCACCAATGATATAATTACAATATACACATTAGGTTCGAGAGGAGACTACAATGTTAGAACAAAAAACAAGAAAAAAAACAGGGCCAAAACCACTTTACGGTGAAGCCAAAAAAATGGTTTCATTCCGTTTGAGCCCAGAGGCTTTGATAATTATCAAATCGCTTGCTGATAAAGACAGCTTGAGCCAGGCCGAAGTACTTGAAAGATGGGCTAGACAATTTAAATTAACTGGCTCTATTGATCTTGGCAAAGGCATTTCGCAAGAAGCTGCTATTAGCGAAAATAGAGATCTAGTTGCCGCTGAAAGATAATTAGATTTATTTATTTTTACAATAATAAAGTGTTATGAAAAAGCTCCCTTGGGAGCTTTTTTTATTTTCTAAACTTAACAAGCAGTGGAGTTGCAATAAAAATACTGGAGTAGGTTCCGACTGCAAGACCGATAAATAGTGCGCCCACAAAATTCTGCGTAGATGCTCCGCCAAATAAAAATAAGCAAGCAAGCGTAGTTAGTACTGTTAGTGAGGTGTTGAGAGATCTGACGCAGACTTGATTTACGCTGTGATCGGCAAGATCTGCAAAACTAAAATTTTTGCTTTGGAGTTTTTGGTTTTCGCGAATCCGATCAAATACAACAATAGTATCGTGCACCGAAAAACCAAACGTAGTTAGCACCGCTGTTATAAATAGAGTATCTATCTCAATCCCTTTATACAAGCCTAAGTAAGCAAATAATCCCATCAAAATTATCACATCATGAAACAAAGCAAGAATCGCAGAGATAGCAAAATCTCTTTTGAAGCGATTAGAGATATAAAGAATAATTCCTACTACAGTCAGCAAGAGAGCTATAAGCCCGCTCTGGAAAAGCTCAGGGCCGATGGTGGGACTTACTGTGTCGATAGAAGCGATTTGGTAAGCGCCGTATGTTTCTTTTATTTTTTGGTTTAGAGTTTCGATAGCGTCACTCTCTGATAGGGCCTTAGTCTTGATGATCAAAAGAGGCTCAGCGTCTTTTGTAAGGCTTGCGCTCGATCCGCTAAGTCCGATTTCGTTTAGAAGTTTTACTACAGCATTACTATCAAGTTTTATGTTTTTTGCGCTTAACTCAGTAAGTTTGTACTCAATTTTGGTCCCGCCAGTAAAATCTAGCCCTAATTTGAGCGGAGTCCCTAGTTTTACCCAGGATAAAATCATAAAAAACAGGCTTGCTCCTACAAGTAATGTAGAAATAGTGAACCATGTATTGCTATATTTGACGCTATTAATTTTCATAATACCGAAAATAGAATAGCATGAGAACGCCAAGACTGGGATTAATAGTAGTAAGTTAGTGAGTTCTTAAGAATTTTTTGTTATCCTGCAAGCGATTTTGGGCCACTAATCATTAAACAATGCCTGGAATAAAAACAAGTGAATTACTTGTAGGTGCTTTGGTATTCGGGATCATCCTGATTATCATCATCCCTTTGCCGCCAATTTTATTGGATATTTATATTTCTTTGAATATTACTCTGGCTGTTGTTGCTATAGGTATTTCTCTTTATATCTCAAAACCACTAGACTTCGGCACTTTACCGACATTTCTACTCTTGACTACGATGTTTCGATTGGCGCTGAATATTTCGACGACCAGATCAATTCTTCTTCACGGTGAGGGAGGTGAGCTCATTGAGGCGATGGGCAAGTTCGTGGCGGGCGGTAATATCGTGGTCGGGATTATCATCTTCGTTATTATCACGGTCGTGCAGTTTATGGTTATTACCAAAGGTGCTGAGCGTGTCGCTGAGGTATCTGCGCGTTTTGCGTTAGATGCGATGCCTGGTAAACAGATGAGTATCGATGCTGACTTTAACGCGGGCTTAATAACCAGTGACCAAGCCAAAACTAAGCGTGCTGAAGTCGAGCGTGAGTCTGCGTTTTTCGGTTCTATGGATGGTGCTTCCAAGTTTGTGAAGGGCGATTCGATGGCTGGTATCATCATTACCATTATTAATATTGTCGCTGGTCTTACCATCGGTATGACTCAAAAAGGCTTGCCGTTTGAGCTTGCGGCTAAAAAATATATTATTCTTACTATCGGTGATTCGATCGCTGCGATTATTCCAGCTTTAATTCTTTCTATTGCGACCGGTATTATAGTCACTCGTGCTGGATCTACAGCTGATTCCTTCGGTCAAGATTTATCTTCTCAAATTCTCGCTCGTCCAAACGCTTTGGTGGTGGGCGCCGCGCTCTTGTTTATTTTTGCACTCTTGCCAGGTATGCCAAAAGCGGTCTTAGGAATTTTGGGAACTGGATTGGTGGCTTTTGTTTATATACTTCAACAACAAAAGAAAAAAGCCGAAGCTGGTGGCTTGGATAGTAGTACTGAGATAGATGAGTCTGTCGATCAATCGGGCGCGCCGAGAGCGACTCCAGAGATGATGTATTCTTTACTTGAGGTCGATAAGCTCGCTATTTGGGTGGGCTCTGGCTTGCTTGATATTGCAGATCCCGCTCGTAATGGTACTTTGGTGCCGGAGATCGCATCGCTTCGTCACCAATTGACTCTCAATTTGGGATATATTTTACCTTCAGTCAGGATTATGGACGCGCCTTCTTTAAATCCTAATGAATATAGAATTGTAATTAGAGATACGACCGTTGCTTCTGCTGATGTGTATTCTGATCGGATGTTGATTTTAAGAGAGGATTGGGACAATATTTATTCTGAGCCGCCACCGGGCTCTTTGCCGGGCTGGGAGCCAGCTCTGCAGGAAGCCGCTTACTGGGTGGATCCTGAGTATCTTGAGCAAATCGATTGGGATAGACCAGCCGCGCCTGCGGTGCGTGTGATTACTGCTCATATGGCTGAAGTGGTGCGTAAAAATATTGATGATCTTCTTGAAAAATCAGATGTTAGAAGAGTCTTGGATCAAGTCAAGCAGTTCGATTCACAGCTTGTTGATAATTTGGTCCCGGGTGCTATTTCGCTTGGGGATTTAAGACGAGTGTTTGTAAACCTGCTCAAGGAGAGGGTTTCAATACGAGATATCCATTATATTCTAGAAAAACTAGAAGATCTTTCTGTGGCGATGAAGGACCCAGATCAGCTCTCGGAAAAATTGCGCGTGGCGCTAGGCAGGCAGATTTGCTTGGAGTTCTCTACGCCTGATCGTCAGCTTCCGGCGATGGCGTTCCATCCTAGCTGGGAAACCCGTCTGGAACAAAGTTTACAAAGAGTGGATAATAATATGGTTTTAATTCTTGAGCCTAAACAAATCCAAAACCTTGTCACCATGATCTCTAATGCCTCGAGAAGAATTTTGGAGCAGGTAGAACGCCGTCCAGTATTGATTTGCGGGCCTTCACTGCGCTTGCCGCTCTTTAGGCTCATCGAGCAGTTTGATCCGCATGTGCATATTTTGAGTTATGCTGAATTATCACCTGATTTTAATATTCAAGTTATGGAAACTATCGGCACGGAGATGGATGTGCCGGCTGTGGGTTATAGCTAAAAATAAAGCTATTTTAATTCTGTAGATCTTTTTTTAGCGGACTCGAGTGCTTTGAAGATTATATCTTTAAATCCATCGCGCTCAAAACTCTCCAAGGCCGCTTGGGTAGTGCCGTTTGGGCTAGTTACTTGGGCGCGCAGTTCGCTTGCTTCCTTGCCAGTTTCGGTAACCAAGCAAGCGGAGCCGTAAACAGTTTCGCGAGCAAGAGCCTTACTGACTTCAGGATCCAGACCGAGTTTTACGCCAGCCTCGCTCATCGCTTCTATCAAAAGAAACACATAAGCAGGCCCGGAGCCCGATAAAGCGGTAACAGCGTCTAATTTATCTTCGTCCAAGACAATTGCAAGCCCAAGGCTAGAGAAGATTTTGCGCACTTGCTCGATTTGCTCTTGCGTGCATTTATCGTTAGGAGCCAATACTGATGCGCCTTTGGCGATTTGAGCAGGGGTGTTTGGCATAACGCGGATAATAGGATTAAGAGGAAATGCTTCGGCGAATTTGGAGATGCTGATTCCCGCGCAGATCGAAACAATAATAATAGAAGTTTTTAGAGAGTGGATTTGTTTAAGTAGATCGTTTATGTTTTGGGGTTTTACGGCAATTAGTAAAATACCATTTAGATCCAGCTCGCTGATTAGTTTTTCAAGCTGGCTGTGGGTGTTAAAATCTTGCGCGCTGAGAGCCTCAAGTACAGCGGGCTGAAGATCAAAAAGTCCGATGTCCTTAGCGTGATAGAAGCCAGCAGAGACAAGCCCTCTTGCGATCGCTTGTCCCATGGCTCCGGCTCCTATTATGCCAAGAGTAGTCATTTAGACGGCTGTTTTAGCTTTTAGGTCGATAATAGTTTTGCCAGCTTGAGCGTTTGCAAAATTATTTGCGACTGCTTGCCAATTAACCAAAGTCCAAAAAGTCTCTATCCATCTCGGTCTGAGGTTTTGGTGCTCTAGGTAGTAAGCGTGCTCCCAAACATCAATAGTCAAGATTGGTTTGCGCTTAGAATTCATCAAGCAGTTATCCTGATTAGCAGATTTCTCAACTACGAGTTTATTGTTTTCTGGACACCAAGTAAGCCACGCCCATCCGCTTCCAAATTGGGTCGTAGCCGCGTTTGCAAATTCAGTCTTAAAATTTTCAAAACTGCCAAAATCTTTTTTGATTTGCTCGCTAAGCTCGCCTACCGGCTCGCTGACAGTGTTTGGTCCCATCACGAACCAAAACAAAGTATGATTATAGTGTCCGCCACCATTATTGATCACAAGCTGTCTTTTATCAGCAGGGATCTCCATCACGCGGCACATAAGCTCTTCGATTGGTAAGCTGGCAAACTCAGGAACAGCTTCAAGAGCTTTGTTGAGGTTGTTTACATAAGCTTGGTGGTGTTTGGAATAGTGAAATTCCATAGTTGATTTTAGGTAATTAGGTTCAAGAGCATCTAGCGCCCATGGTAATTCTGGTAAAGAATGAGTCATAATTTCTCCTTTTTAGATTTTGCGACAATATTAATTTTATCACTTTTCGTCACAAAAATTATCAGGACTAAATCTCTAGTACCTGACTGGCTCATCATCAAAAGTGCGCCATAAGTACCATACAGCCACCGTTCTATAAGGAGCCCAGCGCGCAGAGAAATCTAGAATCTCATTTTTGTCGTATTTGACTTTGGGATAATTATTCACAACGGCTTTTAATAAGCCAATATCACCGATCGGAAATACATCTGGCAAACAAAGATAAAAAATCTGAAACATCTCTAAAGTCCATTTGCCAATCCCTTTTATAGCGAGGAGTTCTTCTGCTACTAGATCTGGACAGCGTTTCATAAAATATTGGTGATTGATTTTGTTGCTGATAAAGTATTCTGCGATATTTTTTAGGTATTGAATTTTTTGCCGGGATAGACCAGTCTCCCTGAGCTGGTTTTCGTCGGTATCTAGAATTGCTTGGGCGTGAATTTTGCTCTTGGGTAGAGTTAGGATTAATCTTCTCCAAACGCTCTCGGCGGCTTTGACGGAGATTTGTTGTCCTACGATGGCGTTAGCAAGCGTCTTATACGGATCACCAAAAGAAAAGAGAACATCGGAATGATGTTCTCTTATAATTTTCGCCATGGTTTTATCCTGGGCGCTTAAATATTTACAGGCAGTTTGCCAATAGTCTGGAACTATCTTGCGCAAGCTGGCTCGTTGAAATATTCTTTTAGACCGGTGTTAGTAGGCTTCATACCTTTAGCACCTTCGTTCCAGTTAGCAGGGCAAACTTCGCCGTTAGCTTCAAAGAACTGAAGAGCTTTTACCATACGGACAGCCTCATCAATATTGCGTCCTAGAGGAAGGTTGTTTACTACTTGATGCTGAACCACACCATTTTTATCAATCAAGAAAAGCCCTCTAAAAGCAATTCCAGCGCCTTCTAGAAGTACATCATAAGCTTCACTGATTTTTTTGTTTAAGTCAGCGACTAATGAATAAGTTACTCCTTGGATCCCGCCTTGCGCTTTTGGTGTGTTTAACCAAGCAAAGTGTGAAAACTTAGAATCTACGCTAACGCCAATAACTTCGGTGTTTAGAGCTTTAAATTCATTAAGCTTTTCTTGAAATGCGTGCAATTCAGTAGGGCACACAAAAGTAAAATCAAGTGGATAAAAGAAAAGTACTACGTACTTGTTTCCTTTAAACGAACTTAAAGTTACCGAACCCATTTCATTACCGTTAATAACAGCATCTGCTGTAAAATCTGGTGCTTGTTTTCCAACTAATACTCCCATAATCAAATCTCCTTTTTTAGTGAGTTTTAAACTCTTTTAACTGGTTTGATTATAACTTAATTGGCGCGGTCAAAAGCCTTGTTTATGCTATTATTTGCTAATCAGGGACTAATCTTTAGCTAAAATTAAACATTAAAATGAAAAAAGAAATCTTTAATCGTAATATCAGTAAAATCGAGGCGCTCTCTACGCCGCTTGCACTCAGAAACGCTATACCTATTTCTGATGAGCTGAGCGATTTTATTATCCAAGCGCGCGATGATATTCGTAATATTATTTGGGGTAAAGACAAGCGTTTGCTTGCTATTGTCGGTCCTTGCTCTATTCACGATACTGCTCAGGCGCTGGATTACGCTACTCGTCTCAAAAAACTTAGAGATGAAGTTCAAGACCAAATCTATATCGTCATGCGAGTGTATTTTGAAAAGCCGCGTACAGTGCTGGGTTGGAAGGGTATGATCTACGATCCGCATCTAGACGATAGTTTTGATATGCTCACAGGTTTGCAAAAAGCGCGCAAGCTACTCACGGACATTAATTCTATGGGCATTCCCTGCGCCACAGAGATGTTAGATCCTCTTGTTCCGCAGTATATAGCTGAATTGATCTCTTGGTCAGCGATTGGAGCGAGGACGACTGAATCGCAGACCCATAGACAAATGGCAAGCGGACTCTCTATGCCTGTCGGCTTCAAAAACAGCACTACTGGTGATTTTGATGTTGCCATCAATGCCGCTAAAGCGGCTAGATTGCCTCAGAGTTTTATTGGTATAAATCAAGAAGAAGGTAAGATTTGTATTTTTCATACTCAAGGAAACCCTGATACCCACTTGATTCTACGCGGTGGTACTGATGGACCTAATTATTCTTCTGAGCATGTTAAGCACGCCCAAAAAGCTATCGAAAAAGCTGGACTCAAAAGTGGCATTATGATCGATTGTAATCATGCTAACTCTGGTAAGGATCCTTACAAGCAACCTGCTATTTTGCAAGATATAGTAAAACAAAAACTCGCTGGGAACCAGTCAATAATTGGTTTTATGGTAGAGAGCCACATTAAAGGCGGCGCTCAATCTCTTGGATCAGATTTATCAAAACTTGAATATGGTGTGTCAATTACTGATGCTTGCATCGATTGGGACGGTACTACAGCTATGTTTAAAGAAGCGGCGCTTGCTTTGCGCTCAGCTAAGTTGCAATCAGCTTAATCAAAAAATTTTTTAGCTACAAGTGAATATACTGAAATTTATACCTTGCTTATAAA
>JBILGG010000017.1:0-11993 GCA_044351165.1 Candidatus Caenarcanales bacterium
TCGGTGGGATGCGCGCTTCAGCGCAGGCTATCAGCTACGAAATCCCTATGGTGCTTGCCATGATTGGGATTGTCTTGATGTCAGGTTCGATAAATCTAATCGAGATTTCTAATCGTCAAGAAGGCGGAATACTAAACTGGAATATCATGGGTAACGGCGCGCTGAGCTTGATTACAAATTTATTGCCTAATCATCACGGTAACGCCCTGACTGGTTTTGTGGCAGTTTTATTTACCACTCTTTGTTTTGCTTTGTTTTTGATTTTTGTGACTGCTTCGACTGCTGAAGTTAATCGTATCCCTTTTGATCTTCCAGAAGCAGAGTCTGAGCTGGTTTCAGGCTATAACACTGAGTACACTGGTATGAAGTTTGCTCTATTTTTCTTAGCTGAATACACCAATCTTTTTATCGCTAGCGGAGTAGCTGTGGTGCTGTTTTTGGGCGGCTCGCATCTACCGATCAGCTCGATCGCTGAAGCTGAACTCTATAAGGCTCTTAGCAATACCACTATTAATCTGCCTTTTGTAGGTTCGCTATTCGGGATACTAGAAAACCTAAATCTGGTTTGGGTGCTCACTAGCTTAGTGTTTTTAGTAAAAATTTACTTGATGTTCTTGCTTGCTATCTGGATTAGAGCGACTTTGCCAAGATTGAGACAGGACCAATTAATGGAGTTTGGCTGGAAGTATCTTATACCTCTTACTTTGGGTATAATCTTCTTGGTGGCTCTTAGTGTCGAGTATTTAAGATCAGGAGTTTTATAAATTATGCCAAACACATTAGAAAAATTAGTCGAAAACACCGCCAAGCCAATCACCAAGACGCTTGACGGGCTTTATAATATTTTTCTTGGCATGTTTACAGTCGTTAAGCATGTTTCAAGAGATCCCATCACCACTTCTTACCCAGAAAAAATGCCTGAGCTCTACGCCAGAACCCGTCATAGACTGGCTCTTAATGTAGATCCTGATACTGGCGAGCATCTCTGTATCGCTTGCAAACAATGCGAGCGCGTCTGTCCAGATGCTTGTATCTCAGTCATAGCGCACCCTACAGTAAAAGCGAAATCGACACAGTTCTATATCGATCATGGTCTTTGTATGTTTTGCGGACTATGCACTGAAGTCTGCCCGACTGATTGTATTATTAACACCGTAGATTTTGAAATGTCGTCAGAGACTAGAGAAGAGCTGGTTTACGACATCAAAAAACTCACCTTGACTCAAGAGCAGTCTAGATCGTATTTTGAGATGAAGGGTTACCAAACCAAAAAACAAAAAGAAGCTCTAAAAGCGTCAGCAGATCCATCCAAAAAAGCTCCGGCTGAAGGTGGCATCTCCCGCAAAGCCGTAACTGCCGCTCTAAAAATTCTCGGGATCGACACTAGCAACGCTGGATAAAAGGAAATATTATGCCTACTTTAAATGTATTATTCGGAACTGAATCTGGTAATTCAGAGAAGCTTGCGATGAGCATCGAAAACACCGCAAAAGAAATCACCAAGCTCGCTGGCGACAAAGCCAAATTCGACATCGCGCGCAAAAATCTAAAAGATCTAAAAGTCGCTGACCTAGAAAAGATGGACAATATCGTCGTGGTCATCTCTACTTGGGGCGAAGGTGATCCTCCGGGCTCTTGCGAAAAATTCTGTAACGAACTCTATAAAGCTGTAAGCCCTAATCTATCAGGCAAAAACTACGCTGTGCTTGCCATGGGAGACCGCTCTTACGCTGATTTTTGTGGATGTGGCAGAAGAGTAGATGAGTCGCTTGCCCGTCTGGGAGCGAGTTCTATTATGCCGCGCAAAGACATGGACTTAGATTATTCCAGCCATTTTGAAAATTGGGTGGTAGAGTTGTTTACTAAGATGAGTCCGAAGCTGGTTTAAGGCTTGCGCTACAAGTGGTTTTTATTAGTTTATTTATTAGCTTGCTTGAGCTGTAAGGCTAATTGTTTTTTGGTGGTAGAAAACCAAAAAACCATCATAGCAAAAGGCGATTGCGCCTCTCGGCACAGCCCTTGCTCGAGTTTCAAAATAGCGCTTGCGCTAATGGGTTACGATGCAAAATTCCTAAAAGACGAAAATCATCCCAGAATCAATTTCCAAGAGGGTTTCACCGACTGGATGAGTATCTGGCGTCAACCGCACACGGCCAAGCTCTGGATTAAAAATAGTTGTGTTTGGTACTCAGAGCAAATCACCTCAGCTCTAGGTTACGAAAAATTCAAAAAATATCTAGAGCAATTTCACTATGGTAACCAAAAACTAAACCCAGAGACAGCCCTAAAACGCTCTTGGATATCGGGTTCTATCCAAATCTCCCCAAAAGAACAAATCAAGTTTTTGGAGAATATCAATAACCAAAAACTCGGGCTGGATAAAAACGCTTACGACTTCACCAAAAAAATCATCTATAAAGAAACTGCCCCCAATGGCTGGAAGGTATATGGGAAGACCGGTACAGGACACCCTCAAAAGTTTTTTGGGAAGTCCAAAATCACCGATAAACAAATGGGCTGGTTTGTGGGCTGGATAGAAAAATCCCATCGCAAAATTTATATAGTAAACTTCATCGAAAAAAACTTCAGCGGCACATATGACGCGGGATTAGAGAGTTATAGCCAAGCCATGGATTATGTTAGGGGGATTTAGGCTGCTGATACTTGAGGAGCTTTAGAAATATTCAGATTATTAGGAAAAACGAGCCTAGTTCTAATACTATTCCCATCTACAATAACTCTATCACCAACAAACTTTCTAGAATTATTTAAAAAGATCGACGTATCACCATTCTGTGGCTTAATGTTAGTAAAGTCTTCAGGAACAAGTCTAAGTAGAGAATCTAAAGCGGTAAATAAATGATCATCTAGATTGAAATCAGTACTAAAAGTTTTATTTACATTAAAATACACATCTCGTGATGGATTGGTTAGAGATTTTAATCTTACAAATCTATTTTCATTTTTCTTAAATGGGGCAGGATCTATATGTAACGCTATTTTAAGCAGATCACCATCTGAAGTGCTCTTGATATTAGTATCAAGAGTATAATCAAAAGCTTTGCTATTATCACCATTTAAAAAACTACCTAAATTATTTTGTAAATCAAAAAATAATTTATTTTTCCGTTCGTTAGAAATACTAACCATAGTGATTTATCTTAACACACCGGCGTCCAAAATACAACTTTTATTTTAAACCAAGATCTAAAAACAAAATTCCCTATATTTTATAAGCAAAAACCCCTAAAACAAGCCCCAGCAAGCCCAGAAGCCTAACTGCGGTACAAACAAACCACTTTATCTAGTTTTAGACCTAGGTCTTCTTTTAGGAAGGCTGAATTGTAACAGTGTGCTATTATCTTATCATGTCAATTCCAATTGTAGCTCCAGGACCTTACGCTGGTAATCTTAGTGATGATCAAAAAAAACAAGATCCCGCAGAAATTTTGGGACAAGCAAGATCTGCGCTAAATGAGATTTCAAGATTTACTGAAGCGAAAAATTTTTTAGAAAGCCAAATTAATAATCTATCTGTCAATACCCCCGAAAAAATTGCTAATACTCCAGATTTTAAGAACTTAAGTAAAGGTGAGCAACAATTATCAGAATTGGATCACAAAGAAGCCCCAACAATTCTACTGGTAATTAAATTAATAAAAGAAGCTTTTTCTGTTCAAAGATTTAAGCATCAAACAAAACCAATTGAAAAGGTAGAGCAAGTTAATTTCGCCAAACTTCTTAATCAAAGAATAGATCCGATAGATGAAGATGGCGAAAGAGCTAAAACAAGAAAACAACCAAAAAAATATAGGCCGTTTCAAGAGACGATGTCCTCATTAGCGTTACCTATTCTAAATGTGCCGTTCAGAGTTCTTACTCTAGGCAGAAAAAAACTCGACAATTTGAATAAAGAGTTTTTAGAAAATTTTGATATTAAAAACACTGCAAAAAAACTTTATGCAGAGCTAAGGGAGGAATTAAACAAATTTTCAAGCGACATGAATAGCTTAAACTATCCCGAAGAGGTAAAAAGTATAATGCCAAAAGTTATATCAAGCATTGGAGGCGGACTAGAAAATGCGATGTCATTACATCTTGCATTTGTTAAGGTAGCCTTTGATAAATTAAAGCAAAAAATATCTGATACAAATTCAGAAGATTTTAAGAAGTCTTGGACTAATGTTCTTGAAAATCTTTCTCATATCTCAAAACAATTTTCCTCAGTCCAGGCTTATACTTTAAAGCTTGTGGAAAATCTTAATGGTGTTAAATCTAATCAACCTGAAATATATGATTTTAAGCCAGAATATTTTGAGCTTAGTGATTATGAGGGTAAGCAACTTTTACTCCCTACTCTAGATTTTTTACAAATAGTTATTGCTAAGGCAAATTACAATAGTACTGTTGTTCATTCTCACAACACAAGTAGCGTAGATTCTCAAAACGTAAATTTTGCAAAAGAATACTTCCCTCCACAGGGCTGCCCAATACATAACGCGAAGGGTAATCTCAATGGGAAAAAATTCAAATTAGATGAGCAGTACTTTGCGATAATGGATAAAATTACAAATTCTGTTTTTGGATTTCCAGTTCAGGGCTCTTAATATTTTGATATAGAGCCAAAATCACAACCTATATTTTAAACCAAGATCTAAAAACAAAATTCCCTACACATCCTAAGCAAAAACCCCTAAACACAGCCCTAGTGAGCCCAGAAGCCTAACTGCGGTACAAACAAACCACTCTATCTAGTTTTAGCCCTTGATCTTCTTTTAGGAAGGCTGAATTGTAACAGCTAGTGCGCGGAATATCATCATCGATAATCAGCTCCACCCCGAAGCCGCATTCTTGCGCCTCTTGAGCGATGATTTCGGCAGTGATAATTTTATATGCGCCCATTTTCATTTTTTTGATTACATCACCTACCACATAAAACGCCCAGCGACCGGGTTTTAGCACTTGGTAAGCTTGCTCGAGATGCGCTCTCATGGCCGTGCGGTATTTATCTTCCACAGCTGTATGAAGAATTTGCTTGCGTACATCCTTAAAATCAAAACCCAAAAACCACTCCCTGAGCCAGTTATCCCAGGCGTAGCTCTGAGCTGTAAAATAAGGCGGGCTAGTAACGATCAAATCCACTTGATTGTTTAAGCTCTCTGGCATATCCATCGCCGATCCCAAAATCGCCTTACCTTTATAAGTGACAGATCCATCGCCAAGCAGTCTATTAGAGCGTTTGATCAAGCATTCTTTTAGATCGCGCTGAGGTTTTTCTAGTCCGTGTTTTTTAGAGTAATTAGCGACATAGTTAGGAGCCATACTATAACTATGAGAGCAAGACACGCTCAAACTCAGATCAGAAGAGCCGTGTAGAATACCTATCATCACACCAGTCCAATACTGCGCGAACGCTGAGTTTTTACTACGCTGTTTTTCTTCATGGCGAGGAGCTTCTAGATAGCTAATGTGCCTGAGTGAATAATCCTCAGCGATAGCATTTCTAAAAGCTAAAATCTGCTTGAGTACATCTGTATGAAAAAAAATCTTCACCTCATCTGGAACTGCCTTCAGCTCTGCTTTTGAAGGAGGCGTAAACTCCAGCCCTAATAAATACTCCACCGCTGAATCATGATTAATCGGAAGAGTTTTGGCGGCAGTCAGCGCATAAGCTTCAGGAGCCACATCCAAGCCAATCCCAAATCTATTAGTCAAACAAGCTTGCAGAGCCGTCGTACCCTTACCAGAGAAGGGATCCAGCACTGTATCATGCTCGCAAGAAAAATTACTAATAAAATAATCGGTGAGCGCTGGCGGAAAAGATCCTGATCTAGACGCCATCCCATGCAAGCTGTGACCCCAGTTGCGTTTTTTATTTTTCCAAGTGTCGCTGAGCTGATAGCTATTAGCGAAGTTACGATTTTTTTTGGTCTGAATTAATTCTGAGTCAATTAAGCTATTTAATTGGGTTTTAGAATAGACGCTAGGTTTTTTATTTTTTTTGTTTAGATTATCGGCCACAATTATAATAGTCGATATATCGGGCCCGAGTGTTCCACTAGTGGTAAAAATTTATTTTTAGTTCACAAGAAGAACAAAAGCAATTAAGACGAAGAACCTTCTAATTCTGTTTCTGGCTTCGGCTTATTAAACAAAGGTTTAATAATGTGCGGATAGCGCGCTCGAATTACATTTCGTTTTACTTTTAGCGTCGGAGTCAATTCGCCGGAATCAATAGTGAGCTCGTGATCAAGTACATGAAAATTCTTCACTTGCTCGTAACGGTCTAGGGATCGGTTGTTTATAGCTATCTGCTCATCGATAAGATTAAAAACTTCGGGCATTTCATAGAGCTTAGTATTTTTATCGAAATAAATATTTTTGGATTTTAGATACTCTTCTACTTCCGGCTCATTGAGCACGATTAGAGCCGCGAGATATTTTTCTTGGTCACCCAGCACCACGGCTTGAGCGATATATTTGCTCTTGAGAATTTCATGCTCGACTTTAGTCGGAGAGATGTTTTTGCCACCAGCAGTTATAATGATATCTTTTTTGCGGCCCGTGATCCGCAGATAACCATCTTCATCGAATGATCCTAGATCACCAGTGTGAAACCAGCCATCTATCAGCACTTCAGCGGTAGCCTCTGGGTCTTTGTAGTAGCCCTTAAACACCGAATCGCCGCGAACCACGATCTCACCGTCTTCTTCGATCTTCACATCAAAATGCTGAAACGGCAGACCCACGGTACCTGGTTTATTAGCCCAAGGCGGATTAACTGTAACGGGCGCAGAAGTCTCTGTCAGCCCGTAACCCTCAATAACATTGAATCCTAGAGCAAAAAAGAAATAAGAAATATCAGCAGAAAAAGGAGCGCCGCCCACCACAAAAATCTTCAGATTAGGAGCTAGCTTAGCTTTGATTTTACCTAAGACTGAGTTATAAGCAAGATTATATTTTAGCTCCAGATCCCAAGAAATTTTTTCTCTTTTGAGTTTTTTCTTGGCGTACTCGATGCCAGTCTGCATCGCGGATTGGAAGATTTTTTCAGCAAGAGGCCCTTTTTTACTGGCTTCTAGAAGTATTTTGGCGTGGATTTTTTCTAAAATTCTTGGCACGACAGGAAGCATATTGGCTTGCGAATCATAGAGCATTTTGGGGAGATACTCCACTCGCTCGCAATAAGAAAAAATCACTCCTTGATCAATTCCATACAATTCAGAAGCTACTCGCTCAAAAATATGCGCTAGCGGCAAAAACGATAACATCCTAAAACCCTCTTCCAGAGGCACATACTGATAAAACGACAAAGCCGCCACTAGAAAATTCCGGTGAGAGAGCACGACACCTTTGGGCACGCCCGTGGTGCCGGATGTATAGATTATGCTTGCAGTATCATCCAGATCAATATTATTTACAAACCCCTCCGCTGAAAAACCAGTCTTAGAGAGCTCTTCACGCCCGATTCTTTGGAGCTCATCAAGAGTAAGAATCTTAGGGTCATTGGATGGAATATCTCCTTGATCCTGCATTACAATTGCGTAGCGAAGATTAGGGAAGCTTTTCCAAATCGATCTAATTTTTTGGAGTTGAATCTTGTTATGCACGATTATCACTTCGATTTCGGCGTGCTCTAAAATATACGAAACCGTCTCAGTGTTTGAGTTGTGGTAGAGAGGCACTGTTACCGCGCCCAGAGTCAAAATACCAAAATCACACGGCAACCAATGATGGCAAGTGATCGCCAGCAATCCGACATTATCACCTTTTTTTACTCCAAATTTTTTTAGCCCGAGAGCGATCTCTTGGATTTTGGTTTGGATATCTTTCCAGGTTTGATCGACAAGTGGAGCAGAAGGGCGACTGCGATATCGAATCAAAACATTTTCTTGGTAGCGTTCTGATTTTTTAAAAAATAGATCTGGTAGGTTTTTGTATTTCATCTACAAATGCTTATACTATCTATATACCCAGATTGAAAAAAGCTCAGTAAAGTTCCAAAACTTCGTTTTTTGGATAATTTTTAGTACATAATAGACGCACCAATAATATTGACATAATGCGATTTTTAAATAAGAATTATATTATCCGTCCAGGATAAAACCAAATGAGCGTTTATAAATACTTGGCGCGCACCACAAAAGGTGAAACGCGTGCAGGTGAAATTGAAGCTAGCACCATTGAAATAGCCAAGTTTACTTTGCGCAAGCAAGGGCTATGGGTGATTAATATCAATCAAACCCGCAAGAAAAAAGATGATGCTAAACAAAAAACTGCAGCGGGATTTGCGCTATTTGAACAAAGAATCAGCCTAAAAGACATGGTAGTTTTTTCGCGGCAGTTCGCTTCTATGATCGAAGCTGGAATTGCCATGCTCAGAGTGCTTACGGTCCTTATCGAACAGACCGAAAACCCCAAGCTCGCTGGCTATCTGCGAGAAATAAAACTTGATATCGAGCAAGGTGTGCCGCTATCTGAATCGCTGGCTAAATATCCTGATGCTTTTGATCGGCTTTATGTGGCGATGGTAAGAGCTGGTGAAACTGGTGGGGTCTTAGATCAAGTCCTGAACAGGCTTGCAGGCTTCTTGGAAGCGCGTAGCAAGCTTACCCACAAAGTCAAAACCGCGATGACTTATCCGGTTACGGTAATTATCATCTCGCTTGTTGTTGTCTGGTTTATGCTGACTTTTATTCTGCCTAAGTTCTCTGCGATTTTTGCAGGGACCGGCGGCAAGCTTCCTGCCTTCACTCAGGCTCTAATCGATGTGAGTGATTTTTTAAGATCGCCTTATGTGGTGGTTTTGGGAGTAGTAGTGTGGTTTACTTACTCATCGCTGGTCACTTGGTATGGCACTGAAGATGGGCGCTATAGGCTGGATAACTTAACGTTAAGAGTACCTGTGTTCGGCGATATCATCCGCAAAGTCGCTGTAGCCCGCTTCACCAGAACCTTTGGGACTCTAATTCAATCTGGCGTACCCATTATTACCGCACTTGAAGTAGTGAAGGACTCAGCTAGTAACGCTGTCCTGGAGCGGGTTATAGAAGATGTCCAAAAAGAAACTCAAGAGGGCGGACAGATTAGCACCCAGCTTGGTAGATCTGATATTTTTCCGCCCATGGTAACTCAGATGGTGGCTATCGGCGAAGAATCTGGAGAGCTTGAGATCATGCTTGAGAAGATCGCAGATTTTTATGATACCGAAGTAGATAACGCTGTCGAGTCACTGACTGCCTTGATGGAGCCGGTGTTTATCGTGGTCTTAGGCGGAATTGTCGGCGCGATAGTAGTCGCGATGTACTTACCGATATTTGATGTAATTAAAACAATTCAGTAAAAAACTTTGTTAAGCTAGTTTAGAGTACGCTTGCTGACTTGATTTTAACAGGATTAGCAGTACCGTCAGAACCTGGATAAGGAGCGACATTATCAGTAACGATCTGATTAACTACTTCCATACCCTCGATCACTTCCCCAAAAACCGCATAGCCATTAGGGTCTACGCCACCAGGATTAAGCGAAGGAAGCGGCGCTAGGTCTATAAAAAACTGTGAGCTAGCAGAATTAGGATTAGAAGTCCTTGCCATCGCTACGATGCCAGGTTTGTTGTGAGAAAGCTTAGGATTAAATTCATGCTTGATATAGCGAGTTTGCTTGGTTTCTGGGTCGATAAAATTACCAGTACCATTTCCCAGCGGGCATCCGCCTTGCACCACAAAGCCTGGAATAATTCTATGAAACGTAAGACCGTTATAAAACTTACGCTCGACAAGATCCTTAAAATTGCCAGCAGTGATCGGCGCTTCTTGCATATAAAGCTTGATTTTAAAATTACCCTTATCCGTCTCCATTAGAACAATGGTGTCTTTTGTGCTTGTGTTATCAGCTTGCTCGCTGACTTGCTTGAGTGGTTGTGATTGCATTTTTTTCTCCTCTAGAAGGCTCATCATAGGGCTTCCATCTTCTTTGTAACTTAGTTTTTGCAGGCTAACTGCCTTCGTGGCTGATAGAGCGGATTTGGCGTCGTTTAGATTATCAAAAACCAAACAAAATTTTTCTTTTGGGCTGTCTTTAGCATTAAGAGAACTTTTCAAAAAAAGTCCTGCTACTAAAAGTATCAGAATTCCAAGAACGGTCGTTTTTTTATTAAGCATAAAATTTAAGCTAAAGCGGCTTCTGGCTCAGCAGCTTCACTATCATTGGTATCCGCTTGCGCTTGATAATCTCTTGCGATACGAGCAGTATCTTCACGCAATCTGGTAGATTTTGTACCAACGCGGCCGCGCATATAATAAAGCTTAGCTCTGCGGGTCTTGCCTTTACGCATAACTTTTACTTCGGTCACCTTAGGTGAGTGCAAGGTAAAAGTACGCTCGATAGCGACACCCTGGAAAATTCTTCTGACAGTAAAAGTCTTATTAATTCCGCCACCCTTAACAGAGATAACCATACCTTCAAATGCTTGGTTACGTTCTTTCTTACCTTCGCGAATCAATACTTTTACACGTACTGTATCTCCCACCTGAAACTCAGGCTCCTTTTCCTTAAGAAGAGATGATTCTAATTCTGCGATAATTTTGTTACTCATAAAAACCTTTAATCAGTTAAGACAAAGATTAATTTTAGCAAAATCAAGGGGTCTAATTATTGAAAAAAACTAAATTATTGCGGGTTTTATTAGGAATAATATCCAAAAAACTCATATTATCTAACAAGTCCAAGTAAACTCTTACTCCTCAACCTCAACCAACTTGATATAAACCTCTTCCAGTTGATCGCTATCAACCGTAGACGGAGCATCAGACATCGGGCAAAGTGCCGCTTGATTTTTTGGAAAAGCAATAACATCCCTAATTGAATCGGTGTTAGAAAGCAACATTACAAACCTATCAAGCCCCAAAGCGATTCCACCGTGAGGAGGGGCACCTAATTGAAGAGCTTCAAGGAAAAATCCAAATCTATCTTCAGCCTCATGATCAGAAATACCCAAGGCTTTAAAAACTCGTTTTTGAACATCAGAATTATGGATTCTTATCGATCCACCACCAAGCTCAATACCATTAAATACCACATCGTAAGCGTAAGTAGTAATATTACCTGGATCAGTTTCGAGCTTATCTATTTCATGAAGCTTAGGCATTGTGAACGGGTGGTGATTAGCTTTATAGCGTTTTGATTTTTCATCATACTCAAACATCGGGAAATTTACTACCCAAACTAACTTAATATCAAAAGGATCCAAAAGATTTTCTTGCTTAGCAATATGCAATCTCAACTTACCAAGTACATGATGCACCAGAGCTGGTTTGTCAGCGACAAACAATACCAAATCACCAACTCCCGCATTCATACGTTTGTGAATTTCTGTCAATTCCTCTTCCTTAAAGAACTTGACGATTGGTGAATTCAATTCATAAGCACTAGGATTATTTTCTTGGGGTTTATAAGTTATCCAAGCAAGACCCTTTGCGCCATATTCATTACTAAGGCAAAGATCACGCAAGTCATCAACGTCTTTTCTAGAGAGCTTCGCGCCGCCCTTGAAATTAATCGCTTTTACAATTCCGCCATTTTTAGCAACCGTTGCAAAAGCATTAAACTCAGAATTGATCATGATATCAGTAAGATCTACAAGCTTCATATCAAAACGCACATCGGGTCTATCAGTGCCATAAAAACTAATAGCATCGGCGTAATCTATACGATTAAAAGGAGTTTGGATTTTTATTCCCACGGCATCAAACGCAGCAGAGATCATACCTTCAGTAACTTTTAAAACATCTTCTTGATCAATAAAACTCATCTCCAAGTCGATCTGTGTGAATTCTGGCTGACGATCAGCTCTCAAATCCTCATCCCTAAAGCATCTTGCGACTTGGTAATATCTATTAAAACCACCCATCATCAAAAGCTGTTTGTAAAGCTGTGGAGATTGTGGAAGTGCATAAAATTTATTAGGATGAACTCTACTTGGAACCAAATAGTCA
>JBILGG010000176.1:0-3701 GCA_044351165.1 Candidatus Caenarcanales bacterium
CGCCGTTCATTACCTGCAATCCAGGCTTAAAATCAATGTGAAGATCAGCGCTCATATCGTTATAAAACATTTTTTTGGGGACGAAGATTTTTAGTGGACCAATCTCGTCAAGTAGCTCCACGACTGCTTTTAAGCTAAATACAAACACATGATCAATATGATCAATTTTCAAAAGATTTTTAACAGCCTTCATCGAGAGGCGATAACCGCCGATTTGGTTAGCTGAATTTATACGATGGATTTTATGTTTTTTGAGGTCGATATAGGTGTCACGCGGAATGCTCAAGATCGAAATCTCGTCTGTGTGCGGGTTAAAATAAACAAAAGCAATAA
Source organism: Candidatus Caenarcanales bacterium (assembly GCA_044351165.1). Taxonomy (GTDB): domain Bacteria; phylum Cyanobacteriota; class Vampirovibrionia; order LMEP-6097; family LMEP-6097; genus JBEAYS01. The sequence goes on from JBILGG010000176.1 coordinate 334, forward strand.
AATCCGAGCGCCCATTCCAGCCATGGAGATCACCAGGTATCAAAGAATCAGCCCCCAGCAATAAAATACTAATAGGGCGTTTTAAATTAATAGTCTCGAGTTTTCTGGAAGATTTGGAATGTTTTTTTTGGGTTATATATAAAGCCAAGCTCATCAATAAAAGACAAATTGTCAGTAAAATTATTCGAGCTTGCGGAGCTTTATTCATCGTGATTTTGACTTTTAGGATCTATTGATATAATCATTTAAGATGCTTGCCTTAAAAAAATTCCTAGCTTTAATTTTAATATTTTTTTGTTTAACTGGTTGCGCTGATATCCAAACTATGCTTGGCTTCGCTGGTAAGGCTGTAGATTTTCCGCCTGGTGAATATATCGGAACAGCAAAGCTCATCATTCCTGGACAAGACGATACCCTGGAGACTCCCGCCCAGCCCGCTCCAGCAGTGCCTTTAGCTAAATTAGACGACACCAATACCCCCACCGAAACCGCCGAGCAAGGCGCCGAAGCGAACGCAGAACCAGCGATCAAACCCTTTATCGATGACTATCCGCCAGAAAATCCGGCAGTCGCTTACTCCAAAAACCTTAAGCCTATTAAACTTACTTTTTTACCAAAAGAGCCAGGACTCATAGATGGGGTCGGAGTTTTGACTTTTGACAATAACAGCCAAAAGCTCTTCTGGAGAACTAACGGCAATAACAAAGACACCTGGAACTTACAATTTTCTAAGGACAATAATTTATACACCAATCTTCATAGCAATATGAATTTTACTGGGCTTGTGCGCTCAAGCGAGGTAGAGAATTTTATAGAAGGTAAACTGCATATAGACTTAGACGGCAATATCACTGAGTATTTCGTGCAAGCCTATCAATTTTTTAAGCCTGAAATCATTCCTCCAAAAGAAGCTCTAAAGTCTGCTGGCGGAACTAACCTCGATATTACCGTCGCCAAAGTCGGTGAAGATCCCGAAAACTTTAGAGTGCTGATGATCTCCAAAACCGATAAAGAAAATAAAAAACCTCTTGAGTTTGCAGGCGTCAAGCCCGCTAAAGAAGCTGGTCAAAAAATAATTTCTCTTATCCTCGAAAAAGAAATCGCTCAAGGCGATTACTGGCTAGTACTGGAGCGTAAGAGCAAGGACAGACGATTTACCAGTAATAAAATCATGTTAACCATTGGTAAATAACGCCTCACAGGCTTGTATGTTAAAATAATTATTTAGGGTTAGTTCTTGTGAAAATAGCTGTTGTAGGTTGCGGACATTGGGGAAAAAATTTGGTAAGAAATTTTTTCGAGCTTGGTGTTTTGACGGCTGTTTGCGATAGTAACCACTCTAGCCTCGAGATGGTAAAAAATAATTATCCCGGTATTACCGTTACTAATAATTACGATGATCTTTTTAATTCTGAGCTGGAGATAGACGGTCTTGTAATCGCTACTCCCTCTAGTACTCACTACGAACTAGCTAAGCAAGCACTATTAGCGGGTAAAAATCTTTATGTAGAAAAACCTCTAGCCAGCTCCCTCAAGGAAGCCGAAGAGCTCCAGAAACTTGCTCTAGATCAGGGTTTGGTGCTGATGGTGGGGCATCTCTTGCTCTATCACCCGGCTGTCAATAAGCTAAAAACTTTAATCAGCCAGGGCTACTTGGGTGAAATCCAATACATTAATTCCGATCGCCGTAACTTCAATCGTAATCAGCGTCGAGATCTTAATGTCATGTGGGATCTTGCTCCGCATGATTTTTCGATGATGACTTACTTGCTTTCTTGCGAGCCCGAAGTGATAGCCAGCGCGCGTGGCTGGGCAAGCACTAGTGATGGAGTCGTGGATGTAGTGCATATAGACTTAGTTTTCCCTAATAATATCGGCGGTCATATCCACAATAGCTGGCTAGACCCCCAAAAACAAGCGCTTTTGACGGTTAATGGTAGTGAAAAAACCGCTGTATTAAATGATACTTTTAAGGAAAATAAACTAGAAATCTACAGCAGATTAGCTGATGGCTCGATCACGGTCGAGAAGCCAGTTTACTCTAATGATGAGCCTTTGAGGCTTGAATGTAAGCATTTTTTAGATTGCATCGCTCACAGGCAAGTGCCCACTAGCGATGGTATGAATGGCTTACAGATAGTAAAATTTCTTGAGCAATCCCAAAACATAATGCAAATAGGAGCTAAAAACGGCTCGCTGATTGGTGTTAGCTAAAATGAAAAACTTAGCGATTTTTATTTCTGTATTTTTTATTTTTTTATCGCTGGGAATTTATTTTTCTAAGGATTATAAGTACCGCGACTACGCGATCGAAACAAAATCCAGCGAGCGCAAAAGCTATAAAGTAAACCTAAATCTTGGTGAGTGGGAAGATTTCGATACCCTGCCAGGAATTGGTCCTAAACTCGCCCAAGAAATCGTCAATGACCGTAATACCAATGGAAGATTTGATTCCAAAGAAGATTTATTAAGAGTTAAGGGTATCGGCAAGAAAAAATATGATTTAATCGCTGAGTATTTGGGGTCTTAGCTATAATTATATTAATGCTTAGTTTTCAAGAAATAATTTTTAAACTAAATCGCTACTGGTCTGATCAGGGCTGTATTATTATGCAACCTTACGATATTGAGAAGGGGGCAAGCACCATGAATCCAGCGACTTTTTTAAGAGTGCTCGAGAACAAAACTTGGCGCATGGCATGCATAGAACCTTGTCGCAGACCGACAGATGGTAGATACGGAGAGAATCCTAACCGCCTGGGGCATTATTTTCAGTATCAAGTGATTCTCCAGCCTAACCCGCATAATACCCAAGATTTATACTTAGAAAGCCTAAAAGCCCTTGGAATAGAGCCTTTGGAGCATGATATCCGATTCGTAGAAGATAACTGGGAAAGCCCTACTCTCGGAGCTTGGGGCTGTGGCTGGGAGATCTGGCTTAATGGCATGGAAATCACGCAATTCACTTATTTTCAGCAAGCTGGCGGGATCGAAATCAAGCCGGTAGCCGCGGAGCTCACTTACGGACTGGAGCGCATTGCTATGTATCTGCAGGGTGTGAATTCTGTTTTTGATCTTTTGTGGCACGAGCATAACGGTCACAAAGTCTTTTATAGAGACATTTACAAGAGAAACGAATTCGAGCAGAGCAAATATAATTTTGAGATTAGTTCTCAAGAGAGATTATTCTCGCTTTATGATAATTACTTCCAAGAAGCGCAAGCCTGTCTATCAGCAGATCTCACCATCCCAGCCTTTGACTATGTGCTTAAATGCTCGCATACTTTTAATTTACTTGACGCGCGCGGAGCTATCAGCAAGGACGAGAGACAGAGATTTATTCTAGACATTCGCTTTCTTGCCGAAAA
>JBILGG010000179.1:0-3623 GCA_044351165.1 Candidatus Caenarcanales bacterium
CTGTGCTGGTCCGCATTTGCCAAATACCAAATTCATAAAAGCTATTAAGCTCACCAATGTCTCTGGTGCTTATTGGCGCGGAGATGAGTCTAGAGACCAGCTCCAAAGAGTTTATGGTACGGTTTGGTGGAGTGATGAGGAACTGGAGCAATATCTAAAACGCCGTGAGGAAGCCGAAAAACGCGATCATCGAAAACTTGCTCGCACTATGGATCTTTTTTCTACGCATGATGAAGCGGGTGCTGGCTTGATTTTTTGGCACAGTAAGCTAGCGACTTTAAGACAAGAGCTAGAAGATTTTTGGAAAAAAGAACATCGTAAGGCTGGCTATGAGTTTGTGGTGACGCCGCATATCGCTCAATCAGAGCTTTGGGACATATCTGGGCATAATTCTTTTTACCGCGACAATATGTACACACTTCGCGTGGATGAGCAGGACTATGTGCTCAAGCCGATGAATTGTCCTTTTCATGTTTTGATTTTTAGAAATTCAAGACACAGTTATCGCAATCTTCCGATCCGTATGGCTGAGATGGGTACTGTTTATCGTAATGAATCTAGCGGTGCCATGCACGGATTGGCGCGCGTGAGAGGTTTTACCCAGGATGATGCTCATATTTTTTGTACTAAAGAGCAGTATGTCGAGGAGATAAAAGGTGTTTTTAGATTAATCAAAAAAATCTACGGCACTCTGGGACTAGAATTTTCGGTAGAAGTTTCTACTAAACCGGAAAAAGCAATTGGCGGAGATGATTTGTGGAGATTCGCTGAAGAAGGTCTCAAAACCGCTCTAGCTGAGCTTTCTGTCGATTATGACCTTAATCCTGGTGATGGTGCGTTTTATGGTCCTAAGATAGATTTCAAGCTAAAAGACGCTATTGGACGTGTGTGGCAGGGAGCTACTATTCAGTTAGATTTTAATCTTCCAGAGAGATTTGACTTGAGTTATGTCGGAGCTGATAATGAAACTCATAGACCAGTTATGATCCACAGAGCAATTTTTGGTTCTATGGAGCGAATCTCTATGGTGCTGATCGAGCACTTCGCTGGTGCTTTCCCGACTTGGCTCTGCGCTGAACAAGTGACGATAATCCCTATTAGTGATAAGCATAATGATTACTGTAATCAAATCCTTGAAACCCTTTTAGAGAACGACATTAGGGCTAAGATTGATTCTCGCTCTGAGCGTATGAATTATAAAATTCGTGAAGCTCAAGAAAAGCAAGTGCCCTATATGCTTGTGATCGGTGATAAAGAAATGGAGTCAAACACACTGGCTATAAGGCATAGACGCGCTGAGTCTCAAGCAAGCTTGTCAATAAATGATTTTGTTTCTAAAATTAAAGATGAAATTCAGTCTAGGTCCCTGATTGGTTTTATGGAATAAAAAGTAGAGTTAGATTTTGCAAATTTCAAAAGACCCACTTAAATTATCAGAAAATTGTTTGATTTGCCTAGGAGCGAAGATTCCTTCTTTTTTTGTGGAAAAAGTTGCTAAAGCACCTAGACCAGCCCTAGAGAATATTCGCTGGACTGAAATGCGCAATCTATTTGTATCATTCCAGAGATTTTATAAACCCAAATCAGGACTGGATTTGAAGGACTTGATTATAAAACTTAGAGATAAAATTTTATATAAATATTTTCCAGTTTTGGTAGAGCCGCAGGAGCTTGCTCTTTATTATGTCGATAATAGACCGGTGAGTTGTGAGTGGAATCTTGACTATAAAATGATAAAAGAACCCACAGCCAATGTAATTCAAGCTAAAAAAGATTTATCAAATGATTTAAAAGCGATACTAAAAGATACTTACCAGCTCTACCAAACTACAGAAAATCAGCCGCATATCAGTATGGCTCGTATTCAAAAGCCAGAAGAATTTGATCCGGACGAAACTAAATCCCTCGATTATGTTTTGCCTTTTGATAGATTCTATATAGAAAACTTGATTATTGCTGAAATATCAAAAGATGAGTTTGGTCTTAAATATAGTTTTCATAATATTTGATGATTTATCAAGAAATTAATTTTAACGGTATCCCAGGTCCGACCCATTTGTTTTCTGGATTAGCGACTGGTAATTTAGCTTCCATCTCTAATCAAGGTCAGCTCTCTTGCCCTCAAAAAGCGGCTTTGCAGAGCTTAGAAAAAATCAAGTTTTTAGCAGGGCTTGGTTCTCAAGAAGCGATTATTCCTCCTCATCGAAGACCTTACCTAGATATTCTGGATTTTTACGGTTACTCTGGCTCGCCCATGGAAAAAATTATTCAAGCTTATTCAGCTGACCCCAAAACTTTTCGGGCGATTTTTAGCTCATCTAGTATGTGGACAGCGAACGCGGCTACGGTTAGCCCATCTTTGGATAGTGCTGATCAAAAAGTACATATTACCCCAGCTAATCTCAAAACCAATTTCCATCGGTCTTTTGAGGCGGGGGTTAATTACCGCATCATAAGAAAAATTTTTAACTCAGAGTATTTTTGTATTCACGCTCCGCTTAATACCAGTAACCCAGATGAGGGAGCGGCTAATCATACCAGGCTCGCTCCTAGGTACGGTTCTAAAGGTGTGGAATTATTTGTTTACGGCGATAAAGCAGGCGATGAAACAAACCCACTTAAGTTTCCAGCGCGCCAAAGCTTTTCAGCTTCTAAGCAATTAACAGAATTGCATCTGCTTTCACCAGAGGCTTTTGTTCTTGCTTGCCAGTCAGTGACTGCGATTAATGCTGGTGTTTTTCATAATGATGTAATTAGTACCGGTAATGAAAATTTATTTATCTATCATGAGGAATCTTTCAAAGATGGCTCTAATGTAATAGATGAACTCAAAAAAAAATATAAATCTATTTGCCATGATGATTTGATTCTAATTAAAATTCAATCAGAGGATTTAAGTCTTGAGGATGCAGTAAAAAGTTATTTGTTTAAGTCTCAAATTATTTCGCTGGGAACCACTCCTAGAATGGTTTTGATCGCTCCTAAAAAAACTATAGATAAAATAGTCGCCGATAAATCTAATCCAATTCAAGAAGTGCATTTTTTTGATCTTAACGAAAGTATGAAAAACGGTGGGGGACCAGCTTGTCTGCGTTTAAGAGTGGTTCTCAGCGAGCAGGAGCAAGAGTCCTGTGATCAAAAATTCTTTTTTGATGATAAGCTTTTTGAGCGCATGGGTAACTGGATTATGGATTTTTATCCGGCTAATCTGAGGGCTGAAACTCTTTTGCAGACTTCTTTTTACGAAAAAATCCAAAAAGCTTTTGATGAACTTGAAGTAATATTTGATGTTCAACTATAAAGAGATTTTTTTGTTTTTAGATTCTTTTTCAAAAATCTCAAAAATCGCACGAGCAAGTTTGTTAGGGTTGTGCCTTACCAAATTGCCTTTTTGCAAAAGGTTAGTAGGGAAAATCTTGAGCCCCATATCTCTCAGCTCTGGATAATCCAATTCTACAGGGTATTGATCGTCAGCTTTATATTTATCAAGCTGTTTTTTAAAGGGCATAGCGTTATTGACCACAACATAATCGATAATATCGCTAATTTTGGATTTTTTACCGACTGTACCGTGGATATGAGACTCAATGGCTCTAACGTGGTCAGAGACTGAATATCCAGAT
>JBILGG010000180.1:0-3611 GCA_044351165.1 Candidatus Caenarcanales bacterium
AAAAATGCCGAGAGACTCTTCCAAATCTAAAAAACTTTTTTTACTGATTTTGGTGTTGTTTTTTTTATGCGTTCCAAAAGCACTTGCAGAGCCAGATGCAGAAAAAATCAGAGATCATTTACTCCAATCTGAAGTAGAAGAAGTAATTAATCTTTTTGATAAAGACTATATCAAGCGCAAGAAATGGGATCTAAGCGAAGAGAATTCTCATTATTACGCGATCGCTCTTTTGGTGGACGGTAAAATCGACGAGCTAAAAGTATTTTTAGCTTCAGCCCAAAAAAAATATCCAAAATCAAAAAATCTAGAAAACATCTCCAATCAAATTTATTACTTCACCCAAGAATTTAATCTGACCAAACCCAATCTTAGAGCCGATTTGCACGTCCAGCTAATCAAAAAACTAGAAAATCACAAAAGTGAATCAGGCACGCACACAGCTAATATCATAGCTGAAATAAACCAGGTAGAAAATATGATTTATTTCCCGACCCAAATAGACTACCTAATAGAACTCAATTCTCAAGAAGGTTTTAGCCAAGCAGAAACTCAAGCATGGATTATTATTAACTCTAGTAAAACCAAATTATTCCCTAACACGCTGGATCACTATGAGCTTGCAAGCGCGTATAAAGCACTTGCTGTTCTCAGTGTAAAAGCTGATGATATCAAACAAGCGACCAAATACATAAAACTAGCCCGCGAAAATATCTACAGGATGCGCTCTATATGGCTGATTGAGGATATTATAATAAACAGACCTATTCTCAAGACCCAAACTCGAACGACAGTCTTTGGATTTGCATTGCCGCAGTGGATAATGCTTCTTAGAGATGAATATGATAATTACCTAGGTCTCTAAGCTGGATCTAAAGCTAATTTGAGAGCATCTCGTATCTCTGGATACGCGAATTCATAGCCGTTTTCTATGAGCTTATTAGGTTTAACCCGACAGCTTGCAAGTAATAACGAATCAGCCATCTCGCCCATAACCATCTTGAGGGCGAAGCTAGGAATATGCATAAACATTGGTCTTGAGAGAATTTTAGCGATGCTTGCCGTGAATTCTTGATTAGTTACAGATTTAGGAGCGGTAAAATTAACAGGACCAGAAATACTTTCATTATGAATAATATAATTTATTGCATAGACTAGATCATCTATCGCGATCCAGCTCATTAATTGCTTCCCAGAACCAATCACGCCGCCTAAACCCATATTAAAAAGCGGCTTTAGCTTAGCGGCAATTCCACCGCCCGAGCCCACCACTAATCCAAAACGCGCATTAATAGTGCGGATACCTAGGCTAGAAACCGCTTGGGTAGCAAGCTCCCACTCTTTGCAGGTATCAGCCAAAAAATCACCTTTTATACTAACGCTAGATTCATTTATATATTCATCGGGTCTATCACCGTAATAACCAATGGCAGAGGCACTTATAAAAAGCTTGGGCGGGGTTTTTAGCTTAGCAATAGCCTCAGAAAAATTTCTTGTGCTTAAAACTCTACTATCAAAAATTCTTTTCTTTTGTTTTTCGGTCCATTTTTTATCGGTAATATTCTCGCCAGCCAGATGAATAATGACATCAAAACCTTCTAGATCAGCAAGATTAAACTTATTATTTTCCAGATCAGCCTGGATACAAGCCCCAGAGAGGGTTTTAGATCCTTCCCTTATAAGCCTAACTACATCATGGTTATAGTGAGTAAAAAAACTATAAAGCTCGCTACCAACAAAACCGCTAGAGCCTGTTATTAAAATTTTCATACTAAAGTTTCTTTTTTATTATTCAAAAAAAGCTTTCTGACTAGAAGCACATCTCTTAAAGCCTCTTCTAGATTAGCTAATGGGATCATATTAGGACCATCAGAAAGAGCTTCACTAGGATTAGGATGAGTCTCTGCAAATAAACCAGTCGCGCCAGATGCTACTGCGGCACGCGCTAAGATTGGAGCGAAATGTGAATTACCCAGCGAGCGATCTCCTCCAGCTCCAGGCATTTGACAAGAGTGAGTCGCATCAAACACAGTCCTTATGCCCATTTGACGAGCTTGCTCAAACATTCTCATATCGACAACCAGATTATTATACCCAAAACTATTTCCTCGCTCGCAAATAAAAACCTTATGATTATTTAGCTCTTTACACTTATCGACGATGTTTTTGATTTCTGGAGGGGATAAGAACTGTCCTTTTTTGATATTGAGAACTTTTCCGGTACTAGCAGCGCTTGCCACCAAATCCGTTTGGCGACACAAAAACGCCGGTATCTGAATTATGTCGAGCACTTCTGCTGATTCTTTTACTTGATTAATCTCATGCACATCAGAAACCACCGGAAACCCAAAATCCGCTTTTATTTTGGCAAGAGCATTAAGACCTGCTTCTAAACCCGGGCCGCGAAAACTATGAATAGAAGTGCGATTAGCTTTATCATAACTAGCCTTAAAAACCGGGACCACTCCATCCATAAGATCTTCTTGATTAAGTTTTTGGAAAATTTGTTCTAGCTTGCGAGCAATTTCATAGAGAAGAGCCTCAGATTCAATCACACAAGGCCCCAAAAGCAAGGGAAAACTGTCATTTTTAAGGATTTTTGATTCGAAGTCCATTAAAATGCTATTATAGCAATCCAGATAATATCAGGACATGGATGATATAAAATTAAACCAAATTAAAACTTCAGACTTTATTTATTATATAGTAGGGCAAAAAACTGATTATCGCCAAGAATTAAATTATCTTCTTCCAGTATTTCCAAAATTAGTTGATCAAATCTGTAATTATTTAAACACCGTAATTCAACTAAAAGAACCACCTCAAGACTGTTCGACACAAATTGATAAATTAATAACTAAATCTACTTTAAATGCTAAAAATCAAAATCTCGTTCGGCTCGCTCTCAATAGTTATTTTCAAGATCGAATTAAACTCGGCAAAATTCTTGCTGACGTAGACCAGATTCCTAGTTTTAGCTTTAGAGATTCATCAGAACAATACTGGCAGGAAGCTAGTATCAGCTTAGCCGGTGTTCACACCCTAACTAATTCTGATAGGATTTTAGCTCCTAAAAACGGTTCATCAATACTAGCCGCTGTCGCTGATGGAGTCACAATTAGTGCCCCACCAAAAAAAGATTCTGAAACAAAAAAACAATATCAAGCCCGAAAACAAGAACTTTTTAAGAACCGTGAATCAAGGTTCGATTATAAATCTAATCTGCTTGGTCAAAAAGTAGCAGATGCTGTAATTAAAAGCCTAGAAAATCCAGAGATAAATGATAATGAATCTTTAGAAAAGATCTTGAACAATATCTCAAATGATGATTTTCCAAGTTACACTGCTGGATCCACCACCCTGAGCTGTGTTCACCGTGATAAAAATGAAATTCATCTTCAAACCATTGGAGATAGTCCGATATTTGTTTTTAACAAATCGAAAAATAAAATTTACTATACTAATAATATTTCTGGTGAGGTTTTAACTTCTTCAATTCGTGTTAAAAGATTACCAGATCAGAAGAGAGTAACACCTTCGAAGCCTGAGCAATATAAACCAATTAATATTAAGGATATCGGCTGGATAATGGTCGCTAGCGATGGGATTTTTGG
>JBILGG010000018.1:0-11676 GCA_044351165.1 Candidatus Caenarcanales bacterium
GTATATTTAAATCTAAATTTTTATTGCTAAAAATATATTTGCCGCTCATGTTTAATTTAGAGAAATCAATGGGAATTTCAAAGTTGCTAATTAATAGTTCTTTAGAAGAGTAATTCAGGACCGTTTTGAGAGTTTGAATTTTACGATTACTAATCGTATAAGAATTAATCAACGGCATTTCCAGAGTCAGTTCTGGGGTATTTAGAAAATTAGATATTTTTATAGAGCCTGAAAAATAATCTGGATCATGAATTACCGAGAAAATCTGCATAACAAAGGCAGGTATAACTGTGCGTAAATCTGGAATCTTTTCTTGCAAATATTTAAGGTTTACATTATTGAAAAGCAAATTCAAATCAAGAGCAGGATTGTTATTACGCCAGTTTTTAATATCACCGGTAACACTTAGTAGAGTGGAATTAAATGCCAAAGAACAATTTTGGCAGACTAAGTTTTGCCCTAAGATCAAACTAGCATCCAGATTGATCTTCGGTATTGTTGCGTAATTTAATAGCTGTAATTTTAATTGAGAATTTTTATTAGTAGAGTTTTTTATATCATCAATATGAGCATGAAGAAACACTTTGGCTGACTGAGAATATTTACCAAAATATCTTCTATAATAGGTTTGAGAGCTTGTGAATAGAAGATTTGCAATTAATTCAATATTCAAGTCGTTAATATCATAAAGGTCTAAATACAAATGCTTGCTATTTTCAAGTACACCCTGCCAATTACCCTCTTTATTAGTACCCAATATGCCACTGATTTTGACAAGGTTTTTTAGACCAGATGCAGAATAATCTTCAAAGGATTTAGAGATCAGGGCAGAGGAATTATTATTTGCATTTAAAAGATTTTTACTAATAACCTCTAATTGATAGCCTTGTTCGCTAGATAGTTTCTTAAAATAGATCTTAAGGCTATGATCAAAATAGCTGTGACCACCATATTGACTTACATTAATATTGCAAGTCGGTATATCCAGCTCATCGACTTTGATTGAGAGAGGCTTCTTCTTTTTATCAATCAAAAGTCGTTCATAATTCCACTCGCCAGAGCTAGTTTTACGAAAATACAAATCAAGTCTATCCATAGAAACATTTTTAAAAATCGGAGTTAGACTAAAAATATTTTTTGTAGACCAAATCAACTTAGGATTTATTGCCTTAATAACAACCATTCCTTGATCATCTAAAAGCGTAATGGAGTTAAGTTTAAAAACTAATCGTTTTGACGATATGCCTAACCTCATATTTTCAAATTCAATAGAGCCGTTTAACTTACCTTGAATAATTTTTTTTAGAAAATTTACTGCTATTTTGTTATAGTCAATTTTTTTAAGAGATTGAACGACAAACAGCATCGAAGCTGCCAAAACAAGCCCTAAAACCGTCCAAAAAAGTATTTTTTTGTAATTCAACCCATTATATATTATGGCAGAAGATCCGAGATGATTTTATTACTTAATAATAATCCCTTGTGAGTTAAGGATAAAATCTCAATATCTGGGGGTTCATTTGTTATATTCAAAAAGCCCTGATCTAAAAAGTATTTGATTTTCTTTTCGTTTAGTTTTTTTCTAAGAGCAGACCCTAGCTTTAAACCACGAGATAATCTTAAGTTCAGCATAACGCTTTCTTCAAATTTTTCTTGATCATTAATTTTGTTAATCTCATCACAAAAAATAAAAATATCAGATTCTGGCTCGGGTGAATTTGCAAAATCCTTTATATATTTTTGTAAATCGCGGGTATTGGCGTATCTGCATGAATCAAGGTAGCCATGAGCGCTTAAGCCAAAAGCAAAATACTCCTTTGCAAGCCAATAGCAAAGATTGTGCTGAGATTCGTGCCCTGGCTTAGACCAATTACTAATTTCATACCTTGAAAGTCCGCCCAATTGAAATATTTGATTGGCAGAATCGTACATAGCTATCAAATCATCTTCAATAGGCAGATCAGGATGTTTGGAATTTTTATAAATCTCTCCATATGGAGTATTTTTTTCTATACTTAAGCCATAGGCAGATATATGAGGTGGATCAAAACTTATTGCTCGCTGAAAGTCATTGATTGCGTCTTTTAAGGACTGCTTAGCTAGCCCATAGATCAAATCAAAACTCCAGCTTTTAAACCCAGTACTCTTTACCGCTTCAATAATCTTAAAACTATCATCTAGACTGTGTCCCCGTCCTAATTTCTCTAATAAGCCAGCATTAAAAGTTTGGACACCTAAGCTTACCCTATTGATTCCAATGTTTTTATACTCAAGAAGTTTATCTGCTGAAATAGTCCCAGGATTCGCTTCCAGAGTGATTTCTATCTCTGGATCAAAATCAAAAAAAGATTTTAAAAGATTAAAAATATGGTCATAAAACTCTGGTTCATGTAAGCTAGGAGTGCCCCCACCAAAAAAAATTGTCTCTAGCTTAGGTTTAAGACTCAGCAAGCGATTTTGAAAAAATTTTCTAAGCCTAAAATTAATCTCTCTAAAAAGCGCTTGCTGATACTGATCCATAAGATCATTTTTACCAGCAAAAGATGCAAAATCGCAGTAAGGACATTTGGTTTTACAAAAAGGTAAATGAATATAAATGCTTGATGGAATATTAGAATTCATCTCTATCATTCAATACTACGAATTATATGCAAAGCTGACGGCACAGATATTTTTTTTAGTAAATTTTTCTCTTTAAGATCAATCAGTCCAAGGACTGGATTAACAGAGCTAGGAACTATCAAAAAAGATCCAGACGAATTTAATTCAAGAGTTTTTGAATAAGTGAAATCTGCATCCAGAGCAAGTTTCATGGTAATCTCAAGTTTTTTAGTATCAAAAAATTTAATATCATTCAACCCCTCTTGGTTCTCTGATAAGATGGCAATTTGACGATTATCCACAAAAACTAATTGAGTAGGAACTGAATCTAAATTAAAATACTTATAATAACGGCCTGTGATTATATCCAAGACCAAAAGCTTAGGATACAATCCAGCATTTTGCTTGGGGTCTTGAGAAATAGCTTCCGTAGCAACAAAAATATATTGATCATTAATCAAAAGAGAATGAGGTATAAATTTAAACTCGGAATTTATTTTTGCCAAATCAATTTGCTGCGCAATACGATAATCAAATCCATTTATTACAAAAATTGTGTTTTTAGAGCGCGAAAAAAATACTATTTGATCAGGCTCATTACTGCTTCTAGAGACCAATTGAAGCCCCATACAAGAAGAAGGTAGGTCTATAATTTTGATCAATTGCTTAGTTTGAAAATTGATAATAATTAAGGCATTAACATTAGAGCTTAGGATATAAGCCGTTTTATTATCAGCAGAGACCATAAAGTCTTCTATCTGTCCTTGGACGCCATAATCAGCAAGAGTTATAAAATCCCGAGCTTTTAAATTTTTAATAACTGCCTCTGAATTTTTTAGAGGTTCAATTGCATTAAACTCTAGTAAATCAGATTTTTTAATTTCATAAATCTTAGCTTTATTACGTTCTATGACATAAGTATTTCCAAACTTTCTAATATTACTAATATAATGAAAATCTTCGCCAGAATTCAATCGCACATCGACAAGCTCTGGCTCAAACCCAGTCTGTGATGTCGCTTGAGAATTATTTAGTGAATAATGAAATAACTGCCTAGACGAGTGTGAATAACCCAAAAAATCAAAAATTTGATTTTGATCGAGTTCTTTTATTCTCTGCTTGTATTTTAATTCTCTATCACTAGCCAGCTCAACTGCCGTAAGCTTTATGGGTAGCCTTCCTGCCAGCATCGCCAAATCTCTTGGCAAGCTAAAATCCTTTGGAATAATAAATTCTTGAACGATTTGAGCTTGTAAAATTTGTTTCTGAAAAGATTCTGGGTAATAATCAAAAGATTTAATCGTATTATTTACGATTGGTGTATAAATCCACCCATTACTAAATAAAAAATCCTCTCTATCTGTTTTTTCTACCAGGGTCGAAACACCCTCTGAAACAGTTTTTGGAATCAAGGGTATAAAAAGTTTTTCACCCTGGACAAGCACTCCATCCATTCTGAATTTAGCCTTAGGATAATTTGCAAGAAGTTGTTTTTGGATATCTTGAGGCACATCAAGAGGCAAAGCTTTACAAGCCTGAAACTTAAAGACTAAAACCAATAATAAAAAGCGTAAAAACCAAGGCTTCACTAATACCAGATTATCACACTTTTTTAGCTAGGCAGCATAGGCGATGCTTGCTTGGAAAGCTTTTTTTTGAGCTTCTCATAAAGAGCCTTAGAATAAGGGACCGGATAATTATATTTATCAGCAGAGTTTACAATCACGCCCAATAATTCATCCAATTCGATTTCTTTACCTTGCTGAAAATCTTGTAACATCGAAGTCCTAAAATCAAACCATTCAGGCACATCCGTCCTTGCAAGATGCTTATGATCGACATCATCATTAAGCTTGAAGCCGCTTAACTCTGCAATTTTTTTCACTTCAGCCATAATTCCTATAATTTCTTTACGAATACCACTGTTAGCCAAAAGCTGTCCTACAGTGGCTTCGTAATAAACACTAGTCGGATTAAAGGCTGCATTCCAAACCAGTTTAGACCAAAGATCATAATAAATATTCGAGGTTATTTTTAGATTTATTCCTGCTTTAGAAAAAACTTCTGCCACAATATCTAACCTCAAACGGTCTTGCCAAGCAAGCTTCTCATTACCAGGAAGCTCTCCTATTAGCAGTCCGTAGTTACCTTTTTGTAGATAAATTCCTGGCTCCAAAGTCTCAGCGGCAACTGTAGTCAAGGCTCCAATGACGTTTTGATAGCCAAGCACACCGGCAATTCTTTCTTCGTTTTCCACACCGTTTTGGATCGACAATACAACGGTCTTGTCAGTAAATTTATTTTTTATATCAAGAGATGCTTGAATAGTGTCTTTGGACTTAACGCACAAAAGCACGATTGTATATTCATCAGGATTAATCTCTAGCTCAGAATAAGTCCTATAAACATTAATTTTGGGTTCAAAAATTACAGTGTCTTGCATCTCGCCAATAGTGTTTTTTTGGCAAATTAATTTAGAGCCCGACAGTCTCAAAGCATCATAAGTACTAGCTCGCGCAATAAAACTTAATCGAATAGAAGAATTAGATTCTCGAAAATATTTTGAAAGCATAGTGCCATAAAAACCGCCTATAGCTCCAACTCCAAAAACAACAATATGCATAGAACTCCTTGGTTACATTTTACACCATTAAGGATTCACTGAAAAACGATTTTTGAGGCGGAATTCGCTTGACAAAAATTATCTAGGCTTAATTTCACCTAAGGCATCTTCAAGCTCAAGTGAGCTAGGTCGATTATAGCTATGAATGGTTCGACGAGCGATTTCCACAGCAGCCATTGGCTCAGCTCCGCCCAAATAAGAAATCAAACCTTCTTTAAGACATTGATAATACTGAGATTCATCGTGATTAATATAATCAATGTGTTGCGCAATTGGCTGATAATAACCGTAAGCACAAAGAATCCCCAAAAGAGTTCCGGTCAATGCCGCTGATACTTTGTGACCTAATTCCGCTGGAGGACCGTCAATATGCGCCATCGCAATGATAACTCCCAAAACCGCCGCCACAATTCCGACTGCTGGCATCGCATCTGCCAGCCTGTTTATCGCACCAGGTGCAATAGCCGCTTCCGCGTGATGCGCATCAAGCTCAGCATTCATCGCTTGCTCGACATCTTCAGGCTTAGAATTATAGTTAATTACAAGCTTTAGAGAATCACAATAAAAATCTAGGGCATGATGATTACCCAAAAAAGTAGGGTACTTAGTAAAAATAGTACTTTCAGCTGGATTAGAAACATCTTTTTCTAAACTGAGTAAACCGCTTCTTTTAAGGTTAATAAAAGATTCGTACATAAGCTTCAAAGCCTCTAGGTAAGTGCTTTTGGTGTATTGATCGCCTTTAAACGGCACACTGATATTCATCATGATATGCTGAAGCACCTTAGATGGCATCATCGCAAGAAATATAAAAGCTCCTCCACCAAAAATAATGATGTACTCTTGCCAAACAGAGACAATCGCAAAAATCGGTCCACCCTCAAGCATGAACCCACCAAAAATACAAACTGCGACTAAAACTAAAAATACTATTGTCATTTACTTATCCCTGCATATCCGCTATTTGACCGGCTTCCATCGCTTGATTACCCTTACGTGAGTAAACCGGACTAGAACTAGTCCCACTTAAAGTGGACGAAAAAACTTTTATCATGTGATTTATATAATTAGAAGAATTTTTCAACAGAGCCATATTAGAATCAGAAAAACGCTTGCATTGAACCAAAACTTCTTTAAGATTAGTTGCGATAGATTGTAGTTCTTGTCTGTCTTTCGACTCAAGCTGCGGCAAAAGCTGATCTAAAGTAATGTTCGATGGATAACCCTGCTCGCGCAAAAACTCTATACGAGCGGCTTCCAGAGCAAGCACTCTTGTCGATAAAGATTTTTCTGACTCAGTAACTAAATCCAAATCATCAATATTATTATCAATCAAAGCTTGTTTCTTTTTTACAGCAAGCTCAAGATAGTTATTATAAATTTCAATTTCTTTATCTAAAAGTTCTACTAAATATTTCATTTTAAAAATTCCTTTTGCTATAACAACGCTTCAATAGTCCCATCCGTGAACATAGCATCAACAATGGATTTGGTAGAAGGATTGTAAGAGCCGGATTCGACTGCCTCTTTTAGGCTTGTGATGTAATCCGCTCTGCCAGCTTGCTTAGCACCAGCAACAAACGATTTCAGGGTCGCTAGAGATCCTAAATCTTGAGTATCATTTTCAACGGCAACTGTTTCAGACTGCGCGTTTGCTGTGTTTTTTAGTTTTGAATTTTCTAAATTTTGTAAGGATACAGATTGAGTCTGAGTATCGCTTGGTGAGTTAATTTTACTAAGTTCCATTTTTTTACCTGCTATACCTTTTTATTCCCTAGCAAATACAAAACACAATATAGGCCAAATGACCTATTTTTCAATTTTTTGTTAAGCGGATTCCGCCTCAAAAATCGTTTTTCGGCGCATCCTTAAGCTGGCATAGGCTTAAGAAATAAGCTCAGAAGTTTTATTAGGGGTTTTTACCTTGCCAATACTTGGTTCACGAAGATAATATGGCTGGAAGCCCTCGTGATCAAAATAATGTGACTTAAGGCACATATTATTTTTCCAAAATTCGGATAAGATATTTAAAGATAAGATATTATCCAAAAGTTTTATATCTTGACTAGGGCGCTCTAGAGAAAAATAATTTTCAGTGAAATCACTATAATTACTGCTTAATGACACAAAGTAGTCATTTTTACCAGCAGGTATAGCGATTTTCAGATCAGGCTCTCCAAGCTGATAGCGCAAAAGCTCAAATTTATTAGCCGAAAAAATCTTGATATTCAGCTCAGCAGATAAAGTCTTAGCCACGGTAGCGGATGTGCGAATACCAGTAAAAGAGCCAGGACCGCTCACCGTCAGGACTAGACCAAGATCTTGAACATTTAGATTTTTCTTTTGAAACTCGCAAGCAAGCACTGAGACTAGAGAAGAAGACCTAAGCTCCAAGCTCAAATTACAAAACCCAGACCCGGTTTCGGAGTCAAAAACCGCCATCGAAATCCTATCGGCACTAGAGTCTATAGCTAGTATGAGCATATTAACAAGCTTAAATCAGGATTAAATCCTTAGCAGAATAATTGTAACTTATCAAAAGCACTATAGAATTGTTATCTATGTCAAATATGCCAAATATTCAAGAATTTTTATTTGCACTTCAGCTAATAAGCTTAATTGTTATAACCGGAGGAACCATTACTATTGGGGCTTTGACGGCTCCCTCGATTTTTGGCAATCTTAGTCGTCAAGAGGCAGGCGCAGTGATGATAGATTTATTTAGCCGCTTCGATCGCTGGATAAAATTTTCGGCTATCACCTTACTTATCGCTAAATTTTTTGAGTTTGTGATCGTTTATAAATCAAGTTTTTACATCATCAATAATTCAGAAGATGCAATTATCAAAACCTTTAATACCAGTCTTTTTAGCAGTTCAATTTTGGCGTTGGGGATCGGTATAGTGAGCTTGGTTTTGGCATTTAAACTCTCTCCTAGAATGATTGATAGTTACGAAAATGATCTTCCGAGTTTTGAGCGTCTGCACCAACAAAGTGAAATGCTCCATAAGGCTAACTTCGCTCTAGGACTAGCTTTGTTATTGAGTTTTGCGAGTATATAAAAATGGTGGGCTTGTAGAGAGTCGAACTCTAACACCGTGAGGTACTTGATCCTAAGTCAAGCGCGTCTGCCAATTCCGCCACAAGCCCGGGTTTAGGCAACCCACCTTTATCTTTTAAAAAATAGCACAATTTTAAGCCAAAAAAATGACAAATACCTAAAACTAGATAAAAATATTATTTAGGGTTCAAATTATCTATGCCGAACATCGCAAGCAAACTAAGCAAAATTGATGATGATCTAGACGGAGCTATTTCCAGCGGCAAAATTAAATTAATCGCAGTCAGTAAGTACGCTAGCGACGCCCAAGTCAAAGAAGCCTATCAAGCGGGGCTCAGATATTTTGGAGAGAATTATGTATTACCGGCTTTGGAGCGGCAAATCCGCCTGAAACAGGAGGTCCCCGAAATCGAATGGCATCTCTTGGGGCCACTTCAATCTAACAAAATCAACAAAGCCGTCGGCAATTTTAAACTAATCCAATCAGTCGGTTCGCTTGAGACGGCCCAATTGATTAATTCTCGGGCCCAAAAATTGGCCCAAACACAAGAAGTTCTCCTACAGATCAATTCAACGGGAGATAAAAATGGATTTTCAGCAGAAAATTTGAAAAAAAATTTTACAGAAATCAAAAATATGTGTAATCTAAAAATACGTGGCTTGATGACGATGGGATTTTATCAAGATGCAAAAAAAAATGAAACTATTTTTGAGCAAACACGTCAATTAAAAAAGGAACTGGAGTCATCTCAATCCGTCTCCTTGGCAGAGTTGTCAATGGGAATGAGTGATGACTACAAGCTCGCTAGTCAATATGGATCAACGATGATTCGTCTTGGCAGGGTACTTTTTGATGATTAGAGGAGATCAAAAAAGAAATGGGATTGTTTAAAATAAAAAACCTTTGGATGGGACCAGACGAAAACATCGTCAATGAAGGGTTCGATGATTTATTCCAGGTAGAAGATAATTACAAAATTCCACCACCAGGACCTGAAGTCAAAAGACGCTTGACTACTATGGCAAACGCAGATACAACTAAAAAAGAGGAAGGTTTTACTAAGATGCAAGGATTTGAAGCGGCGATGGATACAGTTTTTGGTAAAAAATCAAAAGGAGAAGCTTTGCACCTCGAGCCGATGGACCAAGCTCCAATCTCTATGGCAAGACCAGCCCCACTCCAATTAGTTCAACCAGGCGCAGGACAGCTAAATATCGTAGTTGTAGAGCCTAGATCTTTTGGTGATAGTTTAGAAATCGTAAACCACCTCAAAGACAGAAAATCAGTTATCGTAAATCTTCAGTACCTCGATAGAGATGTCTCCCAGAGAGTGATTGACTTTGTGAGCGGAGCTACACTTGCTCTAGATGGCACTCAAGAAAGAGTAGGTCACGGAGTATTTATTTTTGCTTCAATGAACACTCAAGTGGAAACCGAAAGCGAAGGCGTGAGAGCTTACAAGGATTTGTTCGCTAAGACTTTCGGCTAAAAAGCATTCCTGGAGAACGTTTTATATAACCTTGGATTTCAAGCATGCTTAATTGCTTAGAGACAAGCGCATAATCAAGAGCTGTTTTACTAATAAGCTCTTCTATGTTTATAGGCTCAAGACTAAGTGTTGATAAAATCGCCTGAGCTACAGGGCTTAAAAGCGTGCACTGATAAGTTTTGGGTGGCTTAGGTACTAGTTCTAACCGAGAGCCGAGGGATTCGAGATCTATAATTGGCTCAGCCAGGGCACTTGAAAGCAACAAATTATTTCCCGCAAAACTATCTGATAAAAACTGACCTGGAATAACAAAAATTTTTTTGGCTAATTTGTGAGCCCAAGTAGCAGTAATCAGAGAGCCACTTTCAGCTCCAGCTTGAATCACGATCACACAAAAACTTATCTCTGCAATAGTTTTATTGCGCAAAGGAAAACTAAATTTCGAAGCTGGGCAATTAGGTTCAAACTGACTAATAATGAGGCTCGAGGGCTGAGATTGGATACGACGAGCTAGAGAGGGGTTACCCGTTTGCTCAGGGAAATTATTAATTCCACAACCCAAAACTGCAATAGTGTCCAAACCATTATCCAATGCGGATTTATGAGCAGTGCTATCTATGCCATAAGCCAAACCACTGACTATATTACAATCGAAGCGCGCCAGATGCTTTATAAGCTCAGAGCAGATGTTTTGGGAAAAGACAGATGCTCGACGCGCACCGACAACTGCGATATTTTTATAGGTTTGCTTGAGTAAATCCAAATTGCCAATACTAGTAAAATTCTGCATATAGAGCTAATTTCAGCATATTTTTTTTGGGAAATCGGATTATCAGTAAATTCACTGATAAAATTATAGTAAGTGTCCATTGCTAAAGACAATAATAAAACTCTAGGAATAGACTTGTCGGTAAGAGCTTTGTACCGCACTATCGGCAAGATTATTGGCAAGCAAGTTTTTGATCGTATTTGCAACGATAATAACCTGGCTAACAGCCTAGAAGATAGGCGCACGCTAGCTCTTGAGGTAATTGATACCATAAGTAAGTTTCGAAGAGAACTCTATTCCTCGCGAGACTTCACAAAAATCGAAGAAATAATTTTTAGACTGTTTGATAAAAATTCTAACCAAGCCAGCAAGCAGTTTTCATGGATACTTGAAGCCTATTTATTGCTTAATCAATCAAGCACAGCTAGCGCAGAAGTAACTAATCCACAAGCGATAGATCCGGATAGACTGCTGATGAAAAGGCTGATTGAGAGCATTCGTGCTCGCATCTTACAAGAACAAGATCTTGAAAAAGTCTTCTCAAAAGATTTTTCGGCTAACCTGGTTTTGACCGCTCACCCCACAGCAGGGATTCAGCCTGACTACATCAATCACATCAAAAACATGGTGAGCGCAGTAGAGAAAATGTCTCTTAGACTGGATCCTAGCGACTGGGAAAATGTTTCGAAAGATCCTAATGGAAGTGTTCTGGAATCAGCGGTAGCAGATATTATCGAGGATATTAGCCTAAGCGTGAGCCACATGGTACGTGCAAAACCTTATAACGAAGAGGTTTTGACGCCTTATCATGAATCTGTTAATTTTTTATCTAACATCGAAGAAGCCTGGAACATAGTCCCATTGAAGCTTCAAGCACTTGAACAAGAGTTAAAAAAATATTTGGGCAATGACTTTAGAATTAATCCTAAATTTTTTAGAATACACAGCTGGGTAGCAAGGGACATCGATGGAAATCCGACTGTAACTAAACAAATACACCTCAATGCGATTTATAACGAGCGAATCTACTTTTTACTAAGATATAGAGAAGTCGTAATGAAGCTGTGGCAGAGCTTGAGTGATGATTTTACTAACGATCCAAGCTTACCTACAAAAACATTTTTTAGAGATA
>JBILGG010000181.1:0-3592 GCA_044351165.1 Candidatus Caenarcanales bacterium
GTACCTGTCGCGGAAAATTTATCTCCGGAATTCCCAGAAACACCAAAACCAATAGATATTAATCTAATACACCAAGCTAATACTCAAGATCAAACTCCACCTACTAGCTCTCAACTAAGCAATAACAGCTGGGAAAACTTCCGAAATCTATTTAGCGATAAGGGTCCGCCAGGGTTTAAATATTTTAGGAACTATTTCACGCTTGGTCTAAATACGGTGGGGATTATATTTAATTTTCTTGCTGTTATCACTGGCAATTCAAATCTTGTCTCTAAGAAAGTCTCTGAAAAAATTGACAAGGGCTCTGAGTGGTTCTCTCGCTATATTATCCCGCTGAGTTTTGGATGGAACGGGGTAGAAGCGCTAGTAGGCAATCGAGCTGTAGAAGCGGTCGCCAGAATAATTCCAGCAGTATCATTTTTATTCTTACCATTCTATAACCTAAACATCGCAACAGGAGTGAGTTCTGGCTTGCAATATCTTTTTGAATTAGTGCGTGACCGGCACGGCGGAAAGCATCCAGCCACTCACTCAATAAAAGAAAACGCAAAGCAAACAATTCAGACAAGCTTAGCTGTTCTAAAAGATATTTTTACTTTTAATCGAAGTCAAGAAGACTTCAAAAAACAGATCAGCGCTGCGTTTTTACTATTGGGTAGTTTTGGAGGCTTAGCATTTGCTTCAAAAGAACGTGATAGTTTACTTGCAAGATTTTTTGGCAACATGAGAAATATTGGGGGACTTGTCGCAGATTGGAAACTAATTTTCAACGATGTTAAGAATAATATCAGAAGAGCTTTTGATTTACGATTGGTAGGAAGCTTATGTAGCACAGCTTCTATCATGAATATAATAATGCGTTGGGTAAATCCTGAGCTAGGAAGAACTCTAACTCATATCTCCATAGCGATCGATGATTTTGGGCTTACCTACTGGGCGCAATGCTCGAAGCGCGATAATGATGAGCAATTCGCTGATAAAAAACTTGAGCCCGCTATGAGCTAGTCAAGGAACAGGTTCAAGAGTAAAATTTAGCTAGTGTTTATCGAAGATCAAATAAATAAAATAGCAACCGAGCCAGGTGTGTATTTGTTTTTTGATCAAAAAGAAAAACCCATTTATATCGGCAAAGCAATAAATCTAAAAACCAGAGTTAGATCTTACTGGAACGAAAACAATTGGGACGAAAGACCAAAACTCAGAATAATGGTCCCCCAGATCAAACGCATCGAAACTATAATCACAAAATCCGAAAAAGAAGCTCTAATACTCGAATCCAACCTGGTTTTTAAGCATCAACCCAAATATAATGTTCTTCTAAAAGCCAATAACAAGCAGTTCCCCTGGATAGTTATCACTTATGATGAGGATTTTCCGCGATTGCTTCCAGTAAGAGCAATAGAACAATTCAAAAAAAAATCTCGAGGCTCAAAAAATAAATTTTTTGGTCCTTATACTAATATTTCTGCGATGTACGAAAATCTAAATCTCGTAAATGAATTATTTCCGCTTCGCAAAAAAAGAATACCGCCCTTCAAAGACAGACCCTGCCTCAATTACGACTTGGGCAAATGCCTAGGACCTTGTCAGGGATTAGTCTCCAGAGAAGAGTACCAAAAAATGCTCGATCAAATCGAAATGCTCCTAAAAGGAAATTACGGAGATCTAAAAAGTATTCTAAAAGAAGAAATGCTCAGATACAGTAAAAATCAAGAATACGAAAAAGCTGGTAAGGCGCGGGACCGCATCAGAGCTCTAGAATCCTTTAACGAAACCCAAAACGTTATTTCCGAAGATACCAAACTTAACCAAGATATTTTTGCGGTAGTAAAAGATGAAAACAACGAAACGGCTTGCGTGCAGATTTTTAAGACCCGCGAGGGCAGGCTGGTAAACAGAGATACTGTCGAGCTTGCCAGCACTCAAGACGAAGAAAAAAACGAAATTTTTAGATCTGCCTTCGAGCAATATTACTCACAACTCCCAGAAGAAGAAATTCCAAAAGAAATAATCGTAAACTACGATATTGAACTAGACGTGCTTAGCGATTGGCTTTCAGAGCGGAAGCAATCAAAAGTAAAAATCTACAAACCAGCTCGGGGAGAAAAACTCGCCCAGCTCAAACTCGCTGAGCGCAACGCCAAAATTATCATCGAAAAACTCAAGCTCGAACAACTTGAAGAAGCAAACAAAAACATCAACCTTGCTCTAAAAAATCTTCAGACCAATCTAGATATCCGCACCGAAATAAGTAGAATCGAATGTTTCGATATATCTCACTTGCAAGGCAGTTCTACTGTAGCTTCCATGGTCTGTTTTATAGATGGCATGCCCTCAAAAGATAATTACCGCAGATTCAAAATTTCAAAAGACCAAAACAATGATTTTGCTTCTATGCAGGAAGTGGTTCGAAGAGCTTACGAGAAGCGAGCCCTAGAGCCTGATGTGTTACCCAATCTAATTATTATAGATGGAGGTAAAGGACAATTAAGCTCAGCGATGGAAGTGCTCAAGGATCTTGGCTTAGATTATATACGCACAGTGGGTCTTGCTAAAAAAGAAGAAGAAATCTACTTCCCTGATGATAAAAAACCTCTTGTACTAGATAGAAAATCTCCGGAATTATTCTTAATCCAGAGAATCAGAAACGAAGCTCATAGATTTGCTATTACTTACCACCGCAAGCTAAGATCCAAAAAATCTCTAAAAAGCAAGCTCCAAGACATTCCTGGTATCGGACCCAAAAAACAAAAACTTCTAATCTCAAAATACAAAAGCCTAAATAAAATAAAAGAAGCCAGCTTAGAGGAACTGGCTTCTTTACCGGGATTCAATAAGGACTTAGCACAACAACTTAAAAAAACTATTGAATCAAATTAAAACACCTAAGCAAGGCAGAGACACTATCTTAATCAAGACTCTGCCCCGAAGGGTTGAGGACTAGAAATGAATCTAGTCCTCCTTTATTCGAGATCCTCTTCTGGAGATTCTGGATCAACTTCTTCATCCATTCCAGCAAAATCAGCACTATTAACGCCTATCAATTGAGCATTTCTAGCATCCATCTCAGCTTTTACTTTAGCTTCAATTTCTTTTAGAATAGTTGGATTAGATTTTAGGTACGCAATAGCGTTATCACGACCTTGACCAATCTTCTCACCATTGTAACTAA
This sequence comes from Candidatus Caenarcanales bacterium, assembly GCA_044351165.1. Lineage (GTDB taxonomy): Bacteria > Cyanobacteriota > Vampirovibrionia > LMEP-6097 > LMEP-6097 > JBEAYS01. Next base: position 3,173 of record JBILGG010000181.1, read on the forward strand.
ACCAGGCACCAGCTTTATTAATGATGTCAAAGCCAGTCGCAACGTCAACTACACAACCTTCAGAATTGATACCAGTACCAAACATGATGTCAAATTCAGCAACTTTAAATGGAGGTGAAATTTTGTTTTTTACAATTTTGACCTTCACTCTATTACCGATACCTTCGCCATCTTTTTTGATAGTTTCAACACGGCGAATATCCATTCTCACGCTGGAATAAAACTTCAGTGAATTACCACCAGTTGTAGTCTCTGGCGAACCAAACATCACGCCAATCTTATGACGAATCTGGTTAATAAACACAATAGTAGTTCCAGTTTTTGCAGATATCGCTGTAAGTTTACGAAGTGCTTGTGACATCAAGCGGGCTTGCAGACCGGGTAATTGATCACCCATCTCACCATCGATCTCTGCTTTAG
>JBILGG010000182.1:0-3588 GCA_044351165.1 Candidatus Caenarcanales bacterium
CAAGGAAGGCGAGATTAAGTCCGAACTGATCCATATAGCCAGGGAAGGTAGCAAACACCTTAGTCGCCCAAAAAGCTCTCTGGTTCCAGATTAGAAGATATCCAGATAGTCCTGAATAAAAACCTAAAAGCATCAAGAAAAAACAAATCCAGAGATTAAGCTCGCGACTGCCTTTATAATCAGCGCAAATAAACATACGATACATCTTCAGCGTGCACATTACGATAAACGCATCTGCTCCGTATTTATGCATGCCTCTAATTAACCAACCAAAAGGAATATGCTCTTGAATAACGATGATACTATCGTAAGCTTGCTCGGCTGTCGGGATATAAAACATCACCAAAAGAATACCGGAGACAAGAGTCACAATCCAGCATAGCCACTGGATGGGACCGAGCTTATACCAAGGATTGTCTTTTTGTTTATCAATAAAAGTTTCATCAAAAAAATCTATGTTTTTTAGACGATCCATTACAAATTTTTGGGCTTGATCTAATGTAGGAATAGTTATCATTAGGAAATACCTCCAGACTCAAGACTCTTAATAACCAGCTGAGAACTATCCACCTCATAATTAAATTTAAAAGGTGATCTAGGAGCGGGACCAGAGACTACTTTACCTTGACCTTTGCTATCAGTTTGCATGGGGTCATAAACAGAAAGATGGCAAGGACAAGCAAAAACTTTTTGACCGGGCTTAGGAGTGTAGTTATAGCCCTTCGCTACTTCATCTTCTTGAGGTACAAAATTAAACACACAACCCAAGTGCGGGCACACTCTCGAGAAGACCACGAAATCAGGCTTACCATTAGTGCTAGAAGGTAATCTAACAGCGGCTCCTGGGATAGTCTTGATTTGCTCAGAGACAGAAGTATATTCTCTATTAGCCTCTTGAAACATAAAATACTTAAATGACCAAGGCTCAGGAAATTCAGTAAGTCCAAAAGCTACTTCAGTAACAGCCAAGGGCTTATCAGGAGTCTTCATAACTTCCATGGTAGCGAGCGGTCCAGAACTGGGTTTTAGATATCTTACAAACGGAGAAATAAATAGAGAACTGATCGCTCCTATTACTGGCAAAGCCAAAATCCCTTTTAGTATTTCTCTTCTCTCAAATTTCATTGACATAAAATCTACTTAGTCTCCCCTTTTTTGAGCTTAGACTTGTAAGCATCAAGCTTAGCTTTACCTTCATCAAGTCTATCTAGTGACTGACTCATACTGAACTGTCTAACGTAGCTAACTAATCTCCAAATCAGCTCATCGTCAAAAGTTTGTTTTTTATCAAAATCGTATCTGTTATACCAAGCAGGCATAGCTGTCCAAGGAATACCGTGAGCGATTTCGTTAAATAATCTTTCGTCTGTTCTTGTGTAGAGTCGCTTAAACATCTTAAAATTAGCAGGCTGTGGAACCAAGTGTTTGTGAAGGTTTCCGTCCCCTTGTCCTCTAGTGCCGTGGCAAACAGCGCAGTTACCACCAAAAATCGCATCCATTTCAGCAAGCTCTGGTGAACCTTCCTTGAAGTAGCCAAGGACATTAGATCTCATATAAATCAAAGAATCCCATCTTTCGTCAATAGTAAGAGTGCTTGCAAATTTATGCACTCCTTTAGGATCTCCGCCACAAACGTATTCAAAATGTTTTTCTGGACTTGATTTTCTAAAAGATTCTTTAGCAGATGCGCTAGGCACTTCACCGTGACACTTAGCACAATTAGCTTTATAAACTTTTTGACCACTTACTATAGAAGGTTCGTGAGATGGATATCTAAAATCTCTGCATTTAGTACGGTCCACTTCAGAGTGCCACTCTTTAATTAAAGACGACTGCAAACCTGTTTGGGAAGCGGCTTGCGCTGAGTGTAGTCCCAAAAACAGCAATAAAGCTATTGCTAGGATTCTTGAGATTGGCTGGATTTTTAGATTTTTTATTTTCACAAATTTTTCCTCAATTTAAAAATTAATAACCGTAAAAAGGTATCCAACTAATAGCACACCAAGCTATAACCAGCATATAGAGCACGATCAAGAAGATCGGCGGACGGTTATGGCTAACTCTATACTCTTCAGTCGGAGTTACAAAACTCTTAGCAATATCTGGAGAGATAGGGGACATTTCGTCCATTTGGTTGTTTTTTTCAGTCATTAAAATTCCTCCATCATTTCGTTTTTGGCAAGTTCGATATCTTTAAACTGACCATCTTTTATAGCCCAAGTAAAAACGAAACTCGCAATTACAAAAACCATTACACAGTAAATCATAAAAATGAATAATGCTTCTTTATTAAAAGTAAGCAAGATCCATTCATTAAAACCTAGTAACCACTTAATGCCCACCAGTAGATCCTCCACTTAGCTCACTACCAGTAGGTCCACCCGGATTAGGCTTATAAGTACCTTCTTCTTTTTGTTGACCGATTCTTCTTTGGGTCTCAGCTAGAGGCGCATCTAGAGCAGATTGTGACTCCCACTGTAGATCATCGATGCTTTGGTAAGGAGCAATAATCTCAACATTGTCTTGGGGTAAAGTCTTTAGGTAAGCTACTAGATACCACATTTGTTCTGGTTTTAGCTTAAGCTTCCAGCGCGGCATTCTAGTACCAGGCACACCTTCAGCGACCTTATAATACCAAGTCTTATCAGAATAAGCCTTATAGAATGGTCTTGAGAAGTTAGCTGGTTTTTTATTCATAGCAAGAGCATTTGGACCATTACCCAGACCGTTTGTTCCATGGCACACAGCACAGTTTTGTCTAAAGATACCAGCACCAGCATTCGCGGCAGTCGCACTATCGACATTAGGCTTGTGATTTTCTGAAGCCTTCCAAAAAGCAGTATCAGCTTCTGGATAGTAAGCTTCGTAAATACCTCTATTAGCAGGATCTTCAAATCTCTTACGACCCAATGATTGTAAGTAAGCTACTAAATGCTTCAAATCTTCGTCATTTAGATAGCTAAAAGAAGGCATTATAGATCCAGGTGTATAAGATCTTGGATCTTTTAAGTGACCAATATGCCAAGCGTCAGGAAGCTTGCCGCCTTCGTTAGAAAGATCAGGACCAGTACGAGAAGTACCAAGCACATTAGGAGTCTCGTTTACATAGTCTCCAGCTTGAACCTTAGATCCAAAATCTCTATCTTGAGGTCTTACGAATTGAGAGTGGCAATAAAAACATCCCTCTCTTACATAAACTTGTCTGCCCAAGCCAGCTTCGTTAGGCACGGGTAAACCTTGCTTGTCGCGCACGATTTGACCTTTGGCGTCGCGCTGGATATATTCCATCGCGTACTCACTGGGCTGAGTCTTAATCATAGTCATGTCAGGGATAGCGACTACGACTGTATAAATAGTCAGGAAGGAGACAGCGACTACAATTGCAGGCATTAAGTAGCCTTTTGCGCCGATTTTTTTGTTTTGGTTATTGTCGTTCATTTACTTGCCCTCCACTGGAACTGCCAAGTTTAGTTCGGCATCTGTCGATATTGTTTTATCAGTCATGGTTTTATAAATATTGTAGGCAAACAAGCAACTACTAGTAAACATCATCACTCCACCAATTAATCTGGTGAACCACATCGGAGG
>JBILGG010000183.1:0-3551 GCA_044351165.1 Candidatus Caenarcanales bacterium
GAATTGTTTCATCTTTAACTAGGCTTACTTTTATATTATTTGTAAAATTTGCAAATTTATAACCTATAAAAACACGAGTTCAAAAATTTTTAAAGACTTATTAGTCTAAAACCCTGATAGAATAGGGAAAATGAAGCATTTTGGCTACCTAAATAACGCTATAAAATCACCGTATTTTGAGATTATTCCTTGTCCTTACGACAAAACCACGAGCTACGGACACGGCACTGATAAGGGGCCCGCTGGCATAATTGAAGCTTCTCAAGAACTAGAGTTCTACGATGATGAGTTTGAGATAGATCCATCAAACAGCCTAGGCATAAAGACCTATCCAGCCGTCGAGATTGAATTACAGGATAAAAATACAAAAGAACCCTTTAAGGATTTATATCAAACCTGCATGGATTCTTATAAACGCGAAAAATTTCCCTTGGTGCTTGGCGGGGAACACTCTCTAAGCCTGGGTTCGGTAAAAGCGGCTTACGATTATCTCCAAAGCCAAGGCAAAGGGCTTACCTTATTGCATTTTGATGCTCACGCCGATCTGAGGCAGGAATACCAAGAGAACCCCTATAACCACGCATGCGCCATTTATTCGATTTATAAAGCCTGCCCAAAAATCAAAATCGTCTCAGTCGGAATTCGCAATATCTCGATCGGTGAATGCCAGTGGTTAAGAGGACTCGAGAAGCAAGTCGATGAGCACTTCCTAGAAGAGATGCCTATTAGTATTTTTTACGCGCGTGATGAATTTTATAAGACTTACGCCTACCGCTCAGCTCTAAAAGAATTTCGCGAAGAAGTAAACCCTCAAGATAGCGGCGAAACCCGCTTGGCACCTGGATCTTCAATGCGGTTCTGGGGATCAAAAGATATTATCGAAACCATGAGAAAATATGGCAACGATAATTTTTACATTAGTTTTGATGTAGATGGTTTCGATTCTAGCCTCATGCCCAGCACCGGCACTCCCGAGCCTGGCGGACTTGATTGGTACACACCGACTAACCTTATTAGAGAAGCTTGCCAAAAATTCAACCTCATCGGAGCCGATGTCGTAGAGCTCGCCCCTATCGACCAGCTCCATGGCCCTGATTTTTTGGTAGCAAAACTTGTTTATAAAATTATCAGCTCCAAGACCAAAAGTCTAAACCACTAGGTATTCACCCTTAAAATACTATTATTCCCAAAATTTTTAAAAAATAACGCCTAGTGTGCTATTATCTAAACCCAGCTTTCAATCTCTCGGCTTGAGCAGGACTAAAGCCTAAAGGATGATCACAAATAGGAACAGCTAAAGTTTCTTTTTCGGATTCTTCGTAGCAAGAACGTGGGTTTTGGTAAAAAATACCAGTAGCAATTCTGCCAGAAGCGTAAGTATCTCTAGAAGCGACTTCTATAGCTTTTAGAAGATCGCTAGTGTCGTGCCCCTCAGCGTTCAGGTCGTAAGTATTGTCTCTGTAGAACTGGGCTGTGTTTACCTTATTAAAAGTAACGCACGGAGAAAAAGTATCAACCAGAGCAAAACCTTTATGCTGAATAGCCGCCTTATAAATCTCGACTGCTTGCTTAGGATTACCAGAAAAAGCTCTCGCCACAAAACTCGCACTAGACCCCAGCGCTAGAGTAAGTGGGTTTAGAGGCATTTCAGGGTTCCCAAATGGAGTGGACTTAGTCTTCATACCTTCACCGCTGGTAGGCGAAGTCTGACCAGTGGTCAATCCATAAATAGAGTTATTCATAACGATATAAGTCATATCGATATTACGGCGCAGAGCGTGCACCAAGTGACCGACACCGATACCGTAGCCATCACCGTCTCCGCCGACCGCGATCACGGTCATATCATGATGCGCAAGCTTGAAGCCTTGTGCGTTTGGTAGAGATCTGCCATGAAGCGTGTGCATACCGTAAGTATTGATAAAGCCCGGCAAGTTAGATGAACAGCCGATCCCAGAGATCACCGCTACTTGATGCTGGTATAGACCTAGCTCAGCGAGCGCTCTTTGGACGCAGTTAAGCACACCGAAGTCTCCGCAACCTGGACACCAATCTGGGTGCACTTCACCTTTGAAATCTTTTGCATCTAATACTGCTTTTGTTTCTGTAGTCATAATTTTCTCCTAATAAGTTTACGCGTTCACTAATTGTTTGGTTTGGGCAAGTTGCTTGAAAGCCTCGACTATATACTCACCAGTAAACGGCTCACCGTCCCAACGATTAATATGCTCGCTCACCTCAAAACCAGTCTGCGCCAATACTTGAGTGCAAAGAGAATTGCACATATTAGCTTCTACTGAAATAATGCGCTTGCATTGTTTTAGAATCGCCAAAGTTTTTTCGCGAGGAATTGGATAAACATCTGTGAAGTGCACGTGGTTTACTTTTATACCTTCATCAGCTAAATATTCGATCGCTGATTTTGCGTAGTTATAAGTAGAACCCCAAGTCATAAATGTAAACTCAGCATTTTTATCACCCTCAAAACTCGGTGCCTGAGCGTCTCCGGTGCTGACCATGGTTTTCATTTTTTGCATACGCTTCGCGTGCATCTTGATACGCTCTTGACGCGCGTGCGGAAGACCAGCCTCCACATCAGACATCACATGCCCAAGTTCGTTATGCTCATCGCTACATGGCGTGTACATCGCGCTCGGTGCGCCCGGTCTAACTCTATGAGAGATACCATCTTCAGTATATTCATAACGCTTATAACGTCCAGGACCCTTCCATTCAGTAGAGAACTTACCTCTATCGATTTCGATTTTTGAAAAGTCTAAATCATCAATAGTAGTGAAGTGCTCAGACAAGAAGAAATCGCTCAAGACCAAAACTGGCACTTGATATTTTTCTGCGATGTTTAGAGCTCTAGCCGCTTGATAAAAAGCATCTTCTGGATCTTTTGGAGCTATCACAAATCTAGGCGAATCACCGTTACCAGCGATACACAAGTCAATGTCTGACTGCTCTTGCTTAGTAGGTACGCCTGTAGAAGGACCGCCTCTAGAAACCACTACACAAACCGCAGGCACTTCCATCATAGAAGCTAATCCCACAGCCTCCACCATCAAGCAGTATCCACCGCTCGCTGTTGCAGTCGCCGCGCGGACTCCAGCCTGACCAGCACCGACTACATAATTCATCGCCGCCAATTCATCTTCGACTTGTTTGATAACTATTTTTTCTGATTGCGCGATTGTCGCGAGGTAGTGCAAAATTCCAGTCGCTGGGCTCATTGGATAAGCTGAATAGAGCTTGAGTCCGCCAGCGGCTAAACCCAATCCAAAAGCCTCATTGCCGGTCATAAATAATTTTGGCTTACCATTACCTTTTAGCTCTGGGAATTTTTCTTTTACATTTTTTGCAGTCCAATCAGCACCAAGCTTAAATACTGAATTATTTAGCTCGACTATTTGCTCACCTTTTTTAGTGAATTTATGCTTAATAAAATCAAGTGGAACTGACTTATCGAGCTTGAGAGCCTCTATTAAAGCGCCTGCAAGCATGACGTTTATCATTACTGAATTAACGCCAGTCAAGCCCGCTTCATC
>JBILGG010000185.1:0-3539 GCA_044351165.1 Candidatus Caenarcanales bacterium
CTGATCTCTCACCTTTTTATCTTGAGTTTTTTTGTATTTTGCGAGCAATTTGTGAAGCTTTTGAGCTTGTTCGGTTTTGTTTAAATTATCTTCTTCTTGATTAAGCATAGTTAGATTCATAATGACTGGCTAGAAAAGCTTTTGGTTTCTTAACCTTAATTATGAGTATAACACCATAATTTAGACTTGGCACGGGTATTTCTGACACCGATGTCAGAAATCTGTTATAATCATAAATATCATGCAATATGGCGCAAAAATCATAGGCTGGGGGCGTGCTCTCCCCGAAAAAGTGGTCACTAACTTCGATCTTGAGAAGCTTTTTGATACCACTGACGATTGGATAGTTCAAAGAACGGGCATAAAAGAACGTAGGGTCGTCGATCCTACCAAGCCTGAGGAAACTGCTGTTTCACTCGGCTGTCGTTCTGCGCTTATGGCCATTGAAAGCGCAAAAAAATATCAAGGTATCGAAGTTAAGCCTGAGGATATTGATTTAATTATTTGCTCTACTGCTACGGGTGATTTTTTATTTCCAAGCACAGCTTGCTTGATTCAATCTAAACTTGATGCAACTAAAGCAGCGGCTTTTGATATTTCAGCGGCGTGCACGGGTTTTATTTATGGACTTAATACTGCTTATAATTTTATTCAATCTGGGCAGTGTAAAAACGTCTTGGTGATTGCTGTTGATCTGATGAGTAAGTTTGTCGATTGGTCAGATAGAAAAACGGCAATAATTTTTGGAGACGGTGCTGGTGCGGCTTTGATAACTGCAACCTCTCAAGAAAAAAACTGCATGCATCCTTTTTATATTCGATCAGCCGGTGATGAGCAATGTTCACTATTCCTAAAAAATCAAGGTTCGCACTACCCCGTCGCTCAAAAAGATATCACCGAGACTCGTGAAATGGTGTTTATGGATGGACCTGCTGTTTATGAGTTTGCTGTAAAAGCCGTCCCTGACGCACTTGACAAGGCTTGCGAACTTTCCGGTATCAAGCCAGAGCAAATTGATTACTTAGTCCCTCATCAAGCAAATGTCAGAATTATAAATAGTGCCGCTCGCAGATTGGGTTTGGCCAGCGATAAGGTTATAGTCAATATCGATAGATACGGTAATACCAGCGCGGCGAGTATACCAATCGCTCTGGATGAGGCTTTGGAGCAAGGTAAAATTAAATATCGCGAAGATGGTAATACTCTAAAAATCGCTCTTGTCGGTTTTGGTGCGGGTTTGACCTGGGGCGCTACGATAATCGAAATCTAACCTGATGAAACAAAAACAAGAAGTGGACTATAAACAAGTTCTTGCGCCTTATAAAGACTGCGTCGATAAAGAGCTTGCGCGCTGGATTCTAGAGGCTGATTTTGGTTTAGGCGGAGTTTTAAAAGAGGCTGTCTCTTATGGTATTCTCAATGGTGGTAAGCGATTAAGAGCGATCTTAAGTTTACTTAGTGCAGAAGCGGTGCTAAAACAGCGCGAGCCCATGAGCTTTAGTGCTAATCCTGGAGCGGGTTTGGCGCTGGCTGTCGAACTTGTTCACTGTGGATCTTTAATTCATGATGATTTGCCTTGTATGGATGATGATGATCTTCGTCGCGGCAAAGCCACTAATCATAAGGTTTTTGGAGAAGCGAATGCTTTACTCGCTGGAGATTTTTTGATGGTATATCCTCTAAAAGTTCTTGCTGATTTTACTCCGATCGCCTACCACAATAAGCTAGGACCCGTTCAAATAGAGTTTTTGCAGGCGATATGTGCCATGATCCAGGGGCAAGCTATGGACTTGGAATTATCTCAGTCAGAGGATCTGCAAATAGATCAAGTAAAAGAAATGGACGCACTCAAGACAGGAGCTCTTCTAAAGGCTTCCATAACCTTGCCAGCTAAGCTCGCTGGTGTGAGTCCAGAAAAACTTGAGGCGCTGGATTTGTTTGCGACTAATCTGGGGCTGGCGTTTCAGATTACTGATGATGTGCTGGATTGCTCAGCGAGCACCGATCAGCTCGGCAAAACTAGCCAAAAAGATGTTAAGCAAAATAAGCATACCTATGTAAAAGAGTATGGAATTGATAAATCCAAGCAGATCGCTTGGGATCTAATCGATCAAGCCAAGCAAAAGATACTAGACAGCCTGATTTATGCTGATAAACTTAATCTAGTAGCTGATTATGTCATTTCTCGAAACAATTGATTCTACAGGATACGAAGTAATTACTTCTTTAGTCGCGGCTAATGTAATAGCCCAAGTGCTGAAGACTATTATTTATGCAATTAGATTTAAGAAGTTAGATCCCCGTATGTTAGTAACAACGGGCGGTATGCCCTCTAGTCATAGCTCTTCTATCGTGGCGATGGCTTGCTCAGTGGGTTTGATCGAAGGTTTTAGTTCGATGTATTTTGCACTTGCTTTTGCTGTTTCAGCAGTGGTGCTCTATGATTCAGCTGGAGTGCGCCGAGCGGCAGGTAGGCAGGCGACAGTACTCAATAAAATTATTCAAGAATTATTCTCAGAAGAACACAAGCTTAGCGGCGCTAAACTAAAAGAACTTCTTGGACACAGTCCCAAAGAGGTTTTGGTGGGCTCTTTTCTCGGGGTTTTGGTAAGTATGGGTATAAGATGGTTAGTGGTGAATTCACTTTATGTCTAGTAAACAAATTATTCTAGCTGTTCATGGTCTTGGTGGCCATAGTGGCTGGTTTGATAATTTGAAAACCGAACTTCAAAAATATAATATAGATTTTTATGCTTATGATTTACCGGGTTTCGGGCAGAATCATGCTCTAGGACGGATTTCTAGCCATTTTACTAGAGGACATATTGATAGTTTTCAAGAGTGGATCGATTTTGTGAAGAAAAAATATCAAGCTCTAGTCGCCCAGAATCCTGACGCTAAGATATCGATACTAGGACACAGTCTGGGAGCGGTTTTGGTATCTAATATTCAGCTCAGACCTGGAGATAGTTTGATTCTTTCTGTGCCTGGTTACAAAGGTTCATCAAAAACTTTTAATCCTTTTTTTGTGATATCGACTCTTTTTAAATATCTTGTAGATAAATGTTTGTTCGCGCGAGATGTTTACGTCGAGATGCCAGTTTCAGAAAAAATGCAAGAGACTCCAGCGATGAAAGATCCTCTAAGAGTGAGTTCTGTGACTCAGACTTTATTATTTGAGATTTTACAGCTTGGTAATTACACTAAATCTAATCTCACAAATATTAAAAACCCGGTATTACTCATACAAATGAAAGATGACCAGGTCGTAGATAACGAAACTCAAAATAATTATTTTGAAAAGATTGCGTCTTCTAATAAATCCATTAAGATTTTTTCTGGTGCTGATCATGACTGGATTTGGTATCCTATTAGAGAAGAAATAGCTTTTGGAATTGCTATTTGGTTAAAAAGTTTATGAAAAAATTTTTTCTGTTTTTGGTTTTAAGTTTTTTTTGCACGTCTTGTTTTCTACTCAATTCTAATGTAGATAATGAGCTTAAAGTGCATGGCTTATTCTCTGACAATATGGTGCTCCA
>JBILGG010000187.1:0-3524 GCA_044351165.1 Candidatus Caenarcanales bacterium
TTAATGAATTCAGGGCTAATTCTTTACTGATTTCTCGACACATTTTGATAGAATTCATTAAGTAAAGATCATTAGCTTGTTCTAATTGTGAAGTACTCAAAATGATTTCATCAGCTGCTTCTAGCATTAATCTCTTATTTTCTTTTATATAATCACTCCAAAGTTCTAGATACTTTAAATGTTTATTTTCTATAGTGTTTTGATTATTTAATTGATTTACTTCTTGTTCAAATTTTTCATTAAGTTTTTGTTGATATTCATTAATCAAATTATTTAAGTTTTTTTCTTTAAAATCAATTGCTCCAGTCGATTCAGTTTTTGATATAAGTTTTTTTATTGAAGAGCTAAATTCTGGATATTTTTTATTTATTACCCTAGTATTTTCGTTTTTTATTAACCAATCTCTTACTTCTACCAAAGCCTGATTCTTATTTTTTGAGTCAAGACTAACTAATTCATTTTTCATTAATCTATCGTTTTCATTTTTTTCATGAAATTTTTTGGGATCTATTCTTTCATTTTCTGTTTTTGGTAAAAAATTTCTTATTATCGGTATCCTCCTACCGATATTTTTGGCAAAATTTATAATTTTCCCTATCATGAATGTGCAATACTTATTTTAGCAATTTGTATATATGTATGTCTATGGTAAATCCGCACTTGGTCTCTCGGTAAATTAAAAATACTTAATCTTGGGATGATTTTTAGCTCTTTAGCTAAGCTATACTTAATATTATAGATGCCTAGTAGCTATATCCAGCCTAAACTTTTAGATAATACGGTAACTGCTCTTGGTCTTATTAGCAGAACCCCAGTAAAAGCTACCTTGTTAGGTAAAAACCCCAGTTTGGGTATAAATTTTATATGTAATGATCAAAACATACTAGCTCATTACAAAAATATTTTTAGCACTCAGCGCAATACTGTTCTTGCTAATGAGAATGGTATTTGTATTTGCTTGACTGAGCATTTTCTGGCCGCCTGCGCGCTTACGGGAATTTCTCATCTTAGTCTTGAGATATCAGAGCCAGAATTACCTTTTGATGATGGATCTGCTTTTTTTTGGATCGATTTCCTAAAAGCTAATCTGCAACCCAAGCCCAATTATTTAACTAACAGATTTTCGCTTCCGTGTTCGCTAGTTATTCGTGATGAAAACGATTCTACTCGTTTTATTGAGATGATTCCAGACGATAATTTTTCTGTTACTTATAATCTTGATATAAAAAATCCACCAATTAATCAAAGTTTTTCTTGGGCTCTGGGTGATGATATTTATAGTTTTGCGCGCGCCCGCACTTTTAGTTCTGAAGCTGAAAACACCTTGCTTGGGCTTGATGGCTGGATTCTTGGTTACCACGAAACTGGCTTCAGTAAAGAGCTTCACTACCCTAATGAGTTATCGGCTCATAAAGCTTTGGATTTGATTGGGGACCTTATGCTTTCTGGTTTTAATCCACTATCAATAAATATGAAACTTATAAGTAATAAAGCTGGACACGCACTTAACGCTAAAGCCGCTAAAGCACTCGCTGAGGTGCTTTCATAGATGAAGTATTGGGTTTTATTTTTTGTTGTTTTTTTTATGGCTCCAGCTTATGCTGATAAATACGAAATCAACATTTCTGGTAAAGAGCTTGTAAGCGTGACAGCGATTGAATTTAAGCTTGCTATGGATCCGCCTGGCTCTTACATACTGGAAAAAGATTTTGAGCTTTTTTATACACCTTTTGATTCGATTGAATTAATTCCTCTTAACGAAAAAATTCTCTACAAGATGGCCGACAGCTCTAATCTTCTGCTTAGGTTTTTTTTGGTGGAGCCGCTTAATGTTGGGCAATACACCATAAAAGGTAATTTTGAGCGCGCTAATTTCGCTGGTAAAGCGACTTTGGGGATAGATAGCGTTGATTATGTTGCAGATTTTTCTGCTAAGTTTGATTCTAGTCATCTAATAACAAGTCTTGAAATTCTTGACGAAGATCAGCCTTTGCCTTTTGTGGGAATTAGCAAAGCTGAGATTATGGGCCCGCTAGAAAGAATTTACTCACCAGAGATTTTTGTTACTATCGGAAATATAGAGACTTATGGATTTACGCTAGGGGAGGATATTTCAGGTCTAAAAATTAATGGCGTGCCCGCTAAGCTAATCCACAAGCAGATTGTCGCGGCTAGCTTAGTGCTGGAATCTGCTGATATTCATGATTTACCCTTGGTGCTGGAATTAGATGTCGATAATCAACACATAAAAAAAGAAATCGGCTCTCTGAAAATCAAAGAGCCGATTCAATAAATTTAATTTGCTGATTTTACGCAGTAGTAACTGGTAATTTTAATCCGACTTTTACAGCCAGGTCAAGCAGTCTGTTTGAGTAACCGTACTCATTATCGTACCAGCTCAAAACCTTTGCTTGATTATCACCTAAGACCATAGTCATAGGACCATCGATAATCGAAGAGTGCGGATCAGAAGTAAAATCGATCGACACTAATTCATCATCAGTATAATCAAGAATACCTTTTAATTCGTTTTCAGCAGCGTTTTTTAGAGCTGAGTTAATAGCATCTTTTGTTACTTTGTTTTTGAAGGTAAACACCACATCCACAACAGAAACATTAGGAGTAGGGACTCTCATCGCAAAACCGTTTAGTTTACCGTTTAGATGCGGAAGAACAAGACCGATAGCTTTAGCCGCACCAGTGGTAGTAGGTACCATTGATTGACCAGCCGCTCTTGCTCTGCGCGGGTCGCTGTGAGCGTTATCGAGTAATCTTTGGTCTGAAGTGTAAGAGTGAATAGTAGTCATGATACCAGTCTCGACTCCGAACTTATCGTCAAGTACCTTAGTTAGAGGAGCAAGACAGTTAGTAGTACAGCTAGCATTAGAAATAATGTGGTGCTTGCTTGGATCGTACTTATCATCGTTAACACCCATTACGATAGTGATATCTTCATTTTTAGCAGGTGCAGATATCAAAACTTTTTTAGCGCCAGCATCAAGGTGAGCTTTTGCTTTATCAGCGTCTGTATAAACACCAGAGCACTCAAGTACAATGTCTACGCCCATTTTGCCCCAGCCGATATTAGCAGGATTAAATTCTTTTAGGAATTTAGAAGTTCTGCCATCGACAGTAATGCTATCGTCGCTAGCTGATACAGTGCCTTTGTAGCGACCGAGAATACTATCGTACTTAATTAGGTGAGCTGAAATTTTTGGGTCAGAGACCGGGTCGTTGATGGCGACCACCTCTAATTTATCTGAAAATCTTTCATTCAGCACTCGGAAGGTATTTCTACCAATTCTTCCAAAACCATTTATACCAACTTTAATTTTTGACATGAGTTTGATTATAGCAAAGCCCACCTAAATCTGTTAAGATCACAGGGTATGGATAAACCAGATATTCCAGATTTTTTTATTAATCCCAATAAGCAATATTCTTTTGATCCTGATGACTTTTTATCGAAGTATAAATGGACTTTAATAGGCTTGGTATTAGCATTTTTGGTTGTACCAAATTTC
>JBILGG010000188.1:0-3507 GCA_044351165.1 Candidatus Caenarcanales bacterium
AGTTCTAAAGAGGAAGCAAAAGCCAGTCAGGAAGCGCAAATCCTAAAAGAGCTTAAGCCCTATAATATCGGTTTTATTGTAATGGCGCGCTACATGCAGATCCTAAGCAAAAATTTTATTTCTAATTACCCAAATTCTATTATTAATGTGCATCATAGTTTTCTGCCCTCTTTTAAGGGCGCGAATCCTTATCATCAAGCCTACGAAAAAGGTGTAAAAATTATCGGTGCGACCGCTCACTACGCGACTGAAGATCTTGATATGGGTCCGATTATCGCCCAGGACGTAGCACCGGTGAGCTACAAAGATAGCGTCGAGGATTACATTTCACAGGGTCGTGATATAGAAGAATTGGTTTTTTCAAAAGCGATAAAAGCCCACGCCGATGATAAAATCATAGTGCACGAAAATAGAACTATAGTTTTTGACTAAGATGCAGGACACACTTACTAACCAAGAAATTCTTACTAATCTCACCAAGAGATTAAAATCAGACAACCTCGAGCAATACCAAGCGACAGTAAAAGAAATCATTAACCAAGTAAAACTCAATGGCAATAAGGCTCTTGCCTATTACTGCGAAAAATTTGATCACCAAAAAATCGATATTTCAGCAAGCGATTCTCCTTTTAGTGTGAGCATCGATACCCATAAAAAACCAAATTTTAAAAATCTCTCTAGAGATTTACAAGAGACTCTTTTACTTGCCCATAAACGCATCGAAAAATTCCACAAAACCGAAATGAAAAAACACGCTTATCAAGTAGGCTGGTCTTTTAATGGCGACCTAAAAGAAAAGCTCGGAGTTAAGTACACACCTTTGGATTCAGTCGCTGTCTATACTCCAGGCGGTCAGGCTCCTTTAATATCGACGACACTTATGACTGCTATCCCAGCTATCTGTGCTGGCGTTCCCCGAATCGTCCTAATAAGCCCGCCTCCGATTCACCCCAGCATTATCGCCTGCGCTGAATTGCTTGGCATCAGTGAAGTTTACGGTCTGGGAGGCGCGCAGGCTATTGCCGGACTAGCTTACGGAACCGAGTCTATTAGAGCGGTTGATAAGATAGTCGGACCTGGTAATATTTTTGTTTCACTAGCCAAAAAAGAAGTCTTCGGTGATATTGGCATTGATGGAATTTTTGGACCAAGTGAACTTGCGATCCTTTGCGACCACACCGCTTGCCCAGAGCAAGTGGCTTGTGATTTACTCAGCCAGCTAGAACACGGATCAGGACTGGAATCTACGCTACTTGTTTCACTAGATCATGATTTAATCGTTCGCACTAAAGAGCACATAGAAAAACAACTTGAGGATTTGGGTATAAAAAATCTCAAGAGCCCAGCCCAAATCGAAACCATCCGAAACTCACTCAGAGACTGGTCTGCGTTCTTGTATAGCCCTGATCTTGAGTCAGCTTGCTCATTAATTAATCAGTACGCTCCAGAGCACCTGGAAATAATCCTTGAAAAAAAACCTCTAGAAAAATCTATCAAGCTTATTAAAAATGCTGGTGCAATTTTTATCGGCACTAACTCTTGTGAGTCGCTTGGCGATTACCTCGCAGGTCCCAGTCACTGCTTACCTACCGGCAGGACAGCGCGCTTCTCGTCTGGCTTACAATGCCATGACTTCCTAAAAAAAATCTCTATAATTGATTTTTCTAAGACATCTTCTAAATCTTCTAAGTTTAGGGACTTAGCCCAAAAAACCGCTTGCCTAGCGCGCGCCGAGAATCTAGAAATGCACGCAAGAGCAATCGAGAAAAGGATTTAAACATGCTCGTTGAAGAAAAGCTCCACAAATTTTTACTAAAAAAAATCAAAAAAGAAGTCGGAACTGGTCAATCAGTACTCCATCTTAGTTCCAAGCAAACCGCCATAGACGCAAGCTTGCAAGAATCTAACCAAGTCCTAAAAGCCTCATCACTAGCGGATCTTAACTGCAACCAGCTCAAAAAATCTTTTGCTTATGTGATCGCTGATATGGACATGCCAGATCTGGATGATTTTAATAAATTCCTCGACAAGGTTGCACCTCTAATAGTAAGACCTGGTCTTTTAATTATTACAGCATCTAATCTCTGTACTTTTTCTAATAAGATCGCTGTTATATTCGGTAGTGAAGCTCCTGAGCTAGAACGCCCATCTAGAGCGGTAACCCCAGCTTATCTCCGCAACTCCCTTCTCAAAAAAGGCTACAGCGTCAAAAACCGTTTTTGGCAATACGACAACAAGCTTTTGATTATGGCTGATATTCCGGTTACTAAATAAAAAACTTCTCGATAACTTTATCAAGAGCGACAGCCCGCGAAGCCTTAAATAAAATTACTTTTCTGCCAGAGCCCTCATCTAGAGCTGATTTGACGAGGTTATAAATTTTTTCTTGAGATAAATTTCTGACATCTAAAAATCTAAGCCCGCACGATGAATCTTCCGCTAAAGTATTTATCTCTCTAAAAACTTCATCAATCAAAGCTGGATCAGATTCTTTTATATCGCCGGCTACTATGATTTTTTCATCAGTTGGAAACTGCTCCAAAAGCGCAAGAGCTGAGTTTTTCAGAGCGACAGTGTTTGAGTTATAGCTCTCGTCAATAAACAAATTAGCGTTTTTATCGTAGCTAAACTGTCCGCGCCCCTTGCCTGGGTTATAACTCATTAGCGCTTGCAAGACTTGAGATTTATCAAGCTTAAGAATATCAGCTAGGACCATAACAGCATTCATATCAGCCTTTAGTCCATCAGAAAACAATATCGACCCCAAAGAGCTCTCAGGGAGTGGGTTTGAGTAATCAAAAAATAAAATTTCACCAGCTACGGGCGCGCCAGAATTAGGGTTTTTAAAGCCACTTGCTTTTAGATCCTCAAATAAATTTTTATCGACAATCAGAGTTTTTGGAATTTTTAAGTCTACAGCCGAACCTTGGTAATCAGCAAAAAAATCAACAATCTCCATTTTTGCTTTTTTGATATTTTCCTGTGAGCCCAAAAGCTCTATATGAGCGGTTCCTATGTTTGTAATAATACAAATATTTGGATTGGCAATTTTTGAGAGTGTATGAATTTGACCAAAACCACGCATCCCCATTTCTAATACTAGGACCTGAGTATCACGCGGCATTGAAAAAATTGTCAGAGGTACTCCAATTTCATTATTGAAATTCGCGCTTGTTGCATGTAATCTAAAACTTTTTTCTAAACCTAGTTTAATTAATTCTTTTGCTGTTGTTTTTCCTGCACTACCTGTAACAGCAATAACCAAAGGGTTTACAAGAGATCTATAAGCATTAGCTAAACGGTGCAAAAACTGCAAAGTATCATCAACAACAACTACTCTGGTACGAAACTTTTCTTCGAGTGCTAATGCTTCAAAAGCACAACTTGAAACAGCATAACTAGCTGATAAATCAAAAGTTTTTTTTATATGATCATGACCATCAAAACTTTGACCTTTAAGCGCAACAAAAATTTGACCAGGTTTAATAGACCTGGAATCAGTAGAGA
>JBILGG010000189.1:0-3505 GCA_044351165.1 Candidatus Caenarcanales bacterium
TCGTCAGATCCTAGTATAGTTTGAGAGTAAATTGTATCAAAGGGATTCCAATTACTAGATTCTAGAACATAGTCAGAGTAGGCTTTTGAGGGAAAATCTTGCTTGAATTTTTTTAGTATTAATGAAGTTTCTAAAAATTTAGGTTTGGCTAAATTAGGGTTTTGGTAAAAATTATAACTAGACCAGTTCCAATTTCTTAAATCTGAAACAATCTCATGAAGGGGATTTCGATGAATATATTTTGAAACAGTTACCAAATAATTCTCAGTATCAATAAGAGGCGATAAAAATTGTCTCTCAAAAACCTTCCCTTTTTGATCATATTTTCTATTAAAATAAATTGCATAACGTAAGAGAATTAAGTGCATAGCGCTTGAGATATTTTTTAGAGGATTTTGGACTAATAAATGGAAATGATTAGTCATAATGCAATAAGCATGAACAATAAGCTTATGAGATTCACATACAGACCAAACAATATTTAAAAAATATTCAAAATCATAAGAATCTAAAAAAAGTTGTTTTTTTAGATAGCCACGATCCATAACGTGATGAAAGGAGTTTTCATATTCAAGACGATTTCTGCGCGACATGAAAAAAATCTATCAAAAATTTATTGCAAAGATAAAAACATTGCGGAAAACGCCGAAATTTCCTTATTATTTAGATAAGATGTAAATTCATAGGAATGTCTTAAAAGTGGTGGTCAGAGGCAGAATTGAACTGCCGACACGAGGATTTTCAGTCCTCTGCTCTACCGACTGAGCTATCTGACCATAAAGGTGAAAAAACACCAAAAAAAATATTAGCACAAAAAACAAAATAACTGATAACTATAAATTTTTTAATTATAAAAAAAAATTATTATTTGGATTTTATAGTACATTCGTAGACAATGTCTGCAAATTACCTTATATTAAAAGTATGAATTACCTTTGTACCCATAGTTTAAGTTCTATATTAGCAGTTTTGGCTTTTGCTGGATTAGTGATTTCACTTTTTAACCTTGATGAAGTGAAGTCGCGTTACACAAGCTTGATAGCGAGCTTTTTAGTCCTGGGTATCACCATCAAGCAGTACACTTGCCTTTTTGATCCGAGCGTTAGCGAGCTTCAGATGGTGGAGAGCTACAAATGGGTCGGTCCGATTAATTTTTCTCTGGGAGTCGACGGGCTTGCTTACTCAATGGTTTTGCTGATGGCGATCTTGCTTCCCTGCGCTGTGATCGCTTCTAAGCCCATCGCCCAAAAACAAAAACCACGCCTCTATTACTCACTACTTATGTTTTTGTCGCTCGCTGTGATGGCGGTGTTTATGGCAAAAGATATATTTTTGTTTTTCTTGGCTTGGGAATTAGAGCTGGTGCCGATGTATCTATTGATCACGATTTGGGGTAGCAAAAACCGAAATTACGCTTCTATGAAATTTATGCTTTATACTTTTGCGGCTGGAATTCTGCTCTTAGTCGGTCTGTTTATATTACTCATGAATACTGGGTTTGCGACATTCGATATGGTAGAACTTGCAAAAGCAAGCATGAACCTCGCGCCTCAGATTCAATCTGTGATTTTTATTTTGGTGGCACTATGTTTTATCATCAAGCTCCCTTCTGTCCCGCTCCATACCTGGCTTCCAGACGCTCACGTAGAAGCGCCCACACCAGTTTCGATGTTACTAGCGGGTATCCTTCTTAAGATGGGATGTTATGGTTTGGTGAGATTTGGGTTAGGATTTTTCCCGGCGGTACTTGTTAAGCTCGCGCCTGCGATCGCGATTCTTGCCGTTATTAATATTATTTACGGAGCTTACGCGGCGCTCGTGCAGACTGACCTAAAAAAAATCGTCGCTTACTCGAGCATTTCGCATATGGGTTTTATTCTTCTTGGGCTTGCCGCGCTAAATACAGCCGGCTACAGCGGCGCTGTGTTTCAGATGTTTTCGCATGGTTTAATATCAGCGGCGTTATTTATGATAGTGGGTATGCTTTATGAGCGCACTCACACCAGAGATATCGGTGAGTATGGCGGACTTGCTAAGGTCATGCCTCAAACCTTCTTCATTAGCTTGATTGCGGTGATGGCTAATCTTGGCTTACCTGGCTTATCTGGGTTTGTCGGCGAGTCGCTGGTGTTTTACGGAGCTTTTAGTTCGGTGAATTTAACTGGCAGTCTTGATTACGTGCGGATTTCAGCGGCTGTCGCGACTCTAGGAGTGATTATCACAGCAGGCTATATGCTCTGGATGAACCAAAGAGTTTTTTATGGTGAAACCCCGTCATCATGGCTAAAACTAAAAGACGCTCGCAGAGACGAAATGCTGGTGCTGGCTGTACTAATCGGTCTATCACTGCTTTACGGAGTTTACCCGAAACTAATCAGCGAAATTTTTGAGCCTCAGTTAGTAACGACAGCTCAATCAATAGCTTCGCTTTTTATTACTAAATAATGAATAGTAAAACTATCAAAATCGCTCACAGTCCCGATTCTGATGATGCTTTTATGTTTTATGCTCTCAAGCATAAAAAAATAGACACTCGCGGTTACCAGTTTATGTTTTCGGCCGATGAGATCGCCGTGCTGAACCAAAAAGCCCTAAATAAAGATCCAGAACTGGATGTGATTGCCGTATCTTTTCATACGCTAGCCTATATCCAGGATACTTATACTTACCTAAACAGCGGCGCGTCGATGGCGGGCATAGATTACGGTCCTAGATTGGTTTCTAAGGATTTAAGCAATCTAATTAGACAGTGTATAATTGCGGTCCCAGGTAGTCTTACCAGTGCTTATCTGGTTTTGAGATTATACGAAGCGGTTAGTAACGGAGAAGTTTGGGACTCGAATCTAAAAATCAAACTTGACCAAGGATTTTTTACGCCGAGGTTTTGCTCTTACAATGAAGTGTTTACTCTGCTGGAATCCCGCGAGGTATCAGCTGGGCTACTTATCCACGAAGCTCAATTACGCTACCAAGAGCTCGGCTACAAGCTAATTGTGGATCTCGGGGCGTGGTGGTTCCAGCGCACCGGTCTAAAAATGCCGCTCGGCACTAACGCCATCAAAAAATCTCTAGGAGCGGATTTTATAAATGAATTTGATGAAATGCTCAAGCAATCTATACTCTGGGGGCTTGATAATCTAGATGAGGCTCTTGGCTACTCCAGAGAGTTTGCCCAAAATAATCTAGACGATAAATCAGCTCATAAATATATAGAGATGTATGTAAATGATTCTACAATCCAATTAAGCGTAGATGATAAAAAGTCTGTGGAATTGCTTTTGGGGTTGGTAGATAATTAAGCGGCTTTATGTAAAATTAATTCTTCTTGATTACGACCATTATCGCTAGATTGGTTAGCAAGAAACGGGTTACTTGATACTTGGGATTTTAAAATTGCTAAAACTTCATTTCCAAAATTTACAGCACTAGGAAGTTTATTTACAGCAAGTTCAAGTTTCTCTAAAGCAACCGGTCCCTGAGTAAGAGCTTTAGCTATTCTGTTAGC
>JBILGG010000190.1:0-3500 GCA_044351165.1 Candidatus Caenarcanales bacterium
GAACCACTCTGGGGGATTGGGATCAAAGCCAAAAGCGATAATGACTTTATCAGCTTGCAAAATCTCATCGCTACCAGGGACGGTCTCGGGTCTCTGGCGGCCGTTAGCGTCGGGCGCGCCCAAGCGGGTTTGCACCACGCGCACGCCAGCGATGGTATCCTCATCATAAATAATTTCAAGAGGCTGACGGTTAAACAAAAACTTTATACCTTCCTCGCGAGCATTAGCGACTTCCTTGCGCGAGCCTGGCATATTTATTTCATCGCGGCGATAAACGCAAGTAACGCTTCTAGCGCCCTGCCTGATTGCGGTTCGCACACAATCCATCGCTGTATCCCCGCCCCCCAGGACTATCACATTCGCGCCGTTTACATTATTAACTAACTGATCATCACTCAAAACGCCGCGAAGAGATATTGAAGAATTTAGAAAATCTAAGGCTTGATACACGCCTCTCCCTGATTCAAGTCCGCCATTTATAGCTTTATAAGTACCAAGTCCAAGAAACACAGAAGAATAATTATTGAGAAGTTCTCCAAACTCTAGATCCCGCCCCACAAGGGTGTTTAGATGAAATTTAACGCCCATATCTTCCATCACTTTTCGGCGAATTTTTACTATATCTTTTTCTAGCTTAAAAGCTGGAATCCCAAAAGTAAGCAGTCCGCCGATTTCTGGATACTTGTCATAGACATCGACTGCGATGCTGTTTTTGGCAAGTACATCAGCGCAAGCAAGCCCCGCAGGACCCGCTCCGATAATAGCGACTTTGTGACCAGCAAGATCGGGTCTGTGATTGACCTTGGGTCTCCAACCTTGGCGAAAAGCTTCATCAGTGATAAATTTTTCTATCGAGCCGATAGTAACAGCTCCGTAATCCTCATTAAGAGTGCAAGCCCCCTCACAGAGCCGGTCTTGAGGGCAAACTCGCCCGCAGAACTCAGGAAAAGAATTAGTAGCATTAGATAAATCAGCCGCCTCAAACAACTTACCTTCACGAACTAATCTTAGCCACTCAGGAATATGGTTAGTAACGGGGCATTGCCACTTACAATAAGGGTTAGCGCAATCAAGACATCTACCAGCTTGCTGACCAGCAATAAAACTATCGTAAGTGCCGTAGATTTCAGCAAAATTCTGAACTCTAGTCCCTGAGCTGAGTTTAGCAGGATCAGTGCGCGGAACTTCGATAAACTGGTTGTTGTTTATAGTCATATATTACCTTTAAATTTGCCGACTTCGGTTTTACTAAATAAAAATCTTTTAGCTTATTAGTAAAATCATCAAGGATATTTTGCGCCCATTTACTTGATGTAAAATAGACATGCTCTTGAATAAGAGATTTAAGATAGCTTGTATAATCCTCTAGGTGATTGGCTTGTAGATTAATCATCTCGACTAATTCAGGATTAATTTTTTTGGCGAAGCGAACAGGGTCTTGCTCGTAGTCATACAAAAACAACATCCCTCCAGTCATGCCAGCTCCGATATTAGAACCGGTTTTTCCAAGCACCACGACTACTCCGCCAGTCATATACTCGCAAGCATGGTCGCCAAGCCCTTCTATGACTGCGATCGCACCAGAATTCCTAACAGCAAATCGCTCTCCTGCGATACCACTAGCGAGCAGCTTCCCGCCAGTAGCGCCGTAAAGGCAAGTGTTACCTATTATCGCTGCTTCATTAGAGTTAAAACCCACTCCCTGAGGTGGATGGATCACTACTTGTCCGCCAGCCATGCCCTTAGCTACATAATCATTAGCATCGCCTTCAAGTGTTAGATTCACGCCATTACTATTCCATACCCCAAAACTCTGTCCGGCAGTGCCTTTTAGCTTAATATCAAGACTAAGACTCTCTGGCACATCAGAGCCGTACAAACTAGCAATATACCCAGAGACATTGGCGCCGATCGAACGACTAATGTTTTTGATTGGGTATTCTAGTTTGAGCGTAGAAGCCTTTTCTATAGCGGCTTTTGAGTCTTGAAGAATATTAACAGCAAGTAAATTTTTGTCATAAGGATGGTTTTGTTCCCACTGACAAAAATTATCACCAGATTTTAGATCATCAGGAATATTTATTAGCCACTCTAGATTCAATTTAGCTTGCTTAGGATTTTTAGCAGGCAAAAGCTCTAAAAACTCAGTCTTGCCAATAATCTCATTAAGCGAACTAACTCCAAGGTACGCAAGCCACTCTCTGACTTCGTTTGCAACGAACTGAAAATAATTAACTGTATGCTCTGGCAGTCCCTTAAAATCTTTTCTTAAAGTTGGGTTTTGAGTAGCGATACCTGTAGCGCAATTATTCAAATGACAAATGCGTAAAAATTTACACCCAATAGTGACAAGCGATATAGTCCCAAACCCAAAAAACTCCGCTCCTAAAATAGCGGCTTTTATCACATCCAGACCGGTTTTCAGACCGCCGTCGATTTGGATTCTTACTCTTTGGCGAAGATTATTAGCTTTTAGAGTGCGGTGCGCTTCCACCAAACCCAATTCCCAAGGGATTCCTGCATACCTTAAAGAGCTAAGGGGGCTTGCTCCAGTGCCGCCGTCATGACCAGCAATAGTAATACTATCAGCGTAAGTCTTGGCGACTCCCGCAGCAACAGTACCTACACCGTGCTCAGAGACAAGCTTTACGGAGATTAGAGCCTTGGGATTGATTTGTTTAAGATCAAAAATCAACTGCGCTAAATCTTCAATAGAATAAATATCGTGATGGGGAGGCGGAGAGATCAAAGTCTGCCCCGGGCTTGTGTGTCTCAAGCGAGCGATAAGCTCATTTACCTTAAAACCCGGTAGTTGACCGCCTTCCCCAGGCTTCGCTCCCTGAGCGATTTTGATCTGGATCTCATCAGCGCTCATTAAATACTCTGGCGTTACTCCAAATCTTCCGCTAGCTACTTGCTTAATTCTAGAATTGGATTCTGTACCATAGCGGCTAGAATCTTCGCCGCCCTCACCGGAATTAGACTTCGCGCCGATGCGGTTCATGGCAATAGCAAGTGCTGTGTGAGCTTCTGGGGAGATCGCACCAAGCGACATAGCACCAGTACTAAATCTCGGTAATATTTTTTCGACAGGCTCGACAGAATCTATAGAAACCGCTCTAGGACCGGGCTTCAGACCAAGTAAATCTCTGATGCTAGTAGCGGGTCTATCATTTACTTTTTTGGCGAATTGTTTATAAACTTGGTAGTTATTTTCTCTAACAGCCTGATGAAGAAGATTAACCAAAATAGGATTATTAGCATGATACTCAGCAGACTCTTGGGGAAAGGCTTTTATAAGTCCGCCCACGGATTTAGCGACATTAGTATTCCAGGCTAAACTGGTCAAATACCTCTGCTCCGCTTCAAGCTCATCAAAACCCGCACCACCAATGCGACTGATAGTGCCTGGGAAACACCAATGAATCACTTCATCATCTAAGCCCAAAGCCTCAAAAAGCTGAGCGCCGCGATAACTATTAACAGTAGATATCCCCATC
>JBILGG010000192.1:0-3489 GCA_044351165.1 Candidatus Caenarcanales bacterium
TCAAAAAACTGGTTTTGATTTTGTTTTTGAGTTCCTTTAGCCTTAGTGCTGAAGCAATTAATGTGCGCATAAAAGATATAACAAAAGTACAAGGTCTTAGAGATCAATACCTTATTGGATATGGCTTGGTTACTGGTCTTCCAAGTAATAGCGGTGATAAAAACAGTTTAGCTACTAATCTTGCGCAGTTAAATCTTCTGAAAAATTTTGGTGTTAATATCCAAGAGTTTTTGATTAACAACCAAGTAAACGTAAACAATATAAATATGAATAACCCCGGGCAAGTCTTAGTCTCTGCCCTCAAACAACTAAACGGCGGGGCTGTTGGGAACGTAGCGGCGGTGATGATTACAGCAAGAGTAGGACCTTACACAAAAGAAGGCGATAAATTTGATGTAGATATTTCATCATTTGGATCATCTAGGAATTTAGCAGGTGGAATTTTACTCCAAACTTTATTAAAAGCTCCTGATGGTAAGGTTTATGCTACCGCTCAAGGACCAGTTATTAATTCTGGTTATGAAGTAGAAGCTAATGGAAGCCTGATTAGAGAAGGCTCCCCAAATTCAGGCAGAGTGCCTAAAGGAGGGATTATAGAATATCCGCTTCCTACTAATTTAGATACCGAAAAAGGGCTGATACTCACCACCGAAAAAATGGATTTTAGTACTACCAAAAAAATTGTCGAAGCGATAAACCGCTCACCAGCTAATCGCAGAGCCGAAATCGTAGATGGAAGAACAGTCAAAATCGAATTAAACGGTCCGCAGGATAATCCTATTCAAGCTCTTGCAGATATCGGCGGAATTAATGTAGATGCCGAAAACGAAGCAAAAGTAGTAATCATGGAAAGAACGGGCACTATAGTAGTCGGTCAGGATGTAAAACTCTCGGCTGTAGCATTAGCTCATGGAACGATTTCAATAACAATAAAAACAGATAATGAAGTCTCTCAGCCTAATGTAACGACTCTGGCGAATCTAAACGTAGCTGGCGATAATACTAATATAAACACCAATATGGCTAATGGCGGCGATGCCGGCGAAGATGGCGCTGGCGGCGGCGGTATAAATACCACTCCATTCTCGAATTCTGATATCGAATTTAAAGAAACAGATACTCGCTATGTAGAAGTTCGAGAATCGACTACACTAGCTCAATTAGTAAATGAATTGAACAAGATCGGAATCTCTTCAAGAGATTTAATTTCTATAATGCAGGCGCTAAAAGCGTCAGGAGCCTTGCAAGCTGAACTGGAGATCATATAATGAAAAAATATCTTAGTATAATTCTAGCTTTAAGCATTTTAATTATAATCACTAAGCCAGTTTGCGCCGAAACAATAAAAGTAGGAATCTCCGAAAGCACACCTATACCGATAATAGCTGAATGGCCGATTAACGAAGGAACCCAGGTAGGGGAGCACTTTTCAGCCAGGATAGTAGAAGATATAAGCTCAGAAGCTGGAGAAGTTTATATCCCTAAAAATAGCCGTGTCATTGGTGTGGTTGTAGCTGTAGAATCAGCAAAATCATTTAATAGGAACGGTAAAGTAGATATTCAATTCACTAAGATTATTTTTCCAGATAATGTAACTAGTATCGAGATACTTGCTGATGGAACGATGAAAGCAAGCTCCGGCTCAAAAGCTGAAATAGTAGTAGATGCACTTGCCAAAACCACTGGTGGTGCGATTCTAGGAGCGATTGCTGGATTAAAATTTGGGGGGATTATTGGGACTGGTTCTAGCTCAGCTTCTAATTTAGCGATAGGAGCCATGACCGGAGCGAGCTTATCACTGATATCTTTTATCGCCAAAAAAGGTAACCAAGTAGAAATCAATCCCGGCTTACCAATGGTACTAAATATAAACCAAATGCAAAAACAAGACTACTCAGGTCAGCAAATAGTATCTCAAGACGATAAAGTAAAAGCTGTGATATTGAGTTATAACGATAAAAAAATCGAAATCGAAATCGAAAACCAGCTTAAGCACTCAATCCCGCTGACCAATCTAAAAATCGTTGATGGATTGGGTTATACGATGAAACCGAATATACCGCTAAATTATCACGATACTAAGGCAATCCCAGCAAAAAGTGTCAGCACTTATGAATTTGAATTTACGCCAACCTCTAAAAATGGTAAATTTTGGCTGGTGCTAACTGATAGTTTTAATAAGCAAGAATACTTTAGAAAAGAAATAACCAGTAACTAATGCAAATCAATCCCGCATATAATCAGGGTTTACCAGGCTTGAGTGAAAATGATCTCACCCAAGTGCTGAAACGTGGCGGAGCGCAAAAAGAGCTAGAATCCGCTCAGGAATTTGAATCTATGTTTATCCAGAGCATGTTAAAAGAAATTCGCCCTAAAACCGATGAAGATGGGCTATTTAGTAGCGGTCTGGGTGAAGATGTTTTTTATCAGATGATGGACGAAGCCATCGCAAAAGAAATAGCAAAATCACCTAATGGCTTTGGGATCGCTGAGGCTGTTATGAAGCAGAATTTTGAAGAGTAGATCTGGAATTAAAAAAAACAAGCGCTAAGAAATTCAAATAATATCAAAAGGGGTAAGTTTTGGGCTTTGTATAAGAGATGGAAAGTATTGCTTTAAAGGAATACCTTAATAGGAGCCGAGCCACTCAAAATGATGAAAGAATCACGAGACTGAAAAGTACACAAAATCAACTCAAACCTAAAATTACAAAAATTTTTAAACATTTAGATGAAATTATTAAATTAGAGAATGATACTGAAAAAACAATAATTGACAATAATCTAAAAAATTTATACTTAGCAATTTTAGATTATAAGATCAATAAAAATGACTTGGAAATAAATATCGCAGAAGACGAAGACCTACAAGCGTTTGATAGGTGGATGGATGATTTAATCCATCAGGGTTCTACAATATCTGATAATAATACAATCAAAGAAATATCCTTAAAAGCCTCGAAATTTATATTGAAACAAGTGATAATTGCGTTACAAATCCTGTTACTGAAGAAGCG
The DNA here is from genome assembly GCA_044351165.1 of Candidatus Caenarcanales bacterium. Classification (GTDB taxonomy): domain Bacteria; phylum Cyanobacteriota; class Vampirovibrionia; order LMEP-6097; family LMEP-6097; genus JBEAYS01. The sequence goes on from JBILGG010000192.1 coordinate 3,017, forward strand.
CCTGAAAATATTGAAAATAACTTTAACCCCACTAGAATAACCAGACAAATGTTAGAAGCAATTTTTAATGATGAAGATGAAGATGATGATGAAGGTGATTATATTGACTTACCATACACTGTTAAAGAATTTACTGGAGAAATCAGGAATTTAAGGCATGGAGCAGAAAAAGTAAAACAAAATTGTTTAGATAATTTAAACGTTAGAGGTTTAGAATTACCTGAGAAAGATGAGTCAAGAATATTACCAATTATCATTAGTATAATGACTGGTGATCAAAAAGAATTACACAAAAAATTTAAAGCCTTTTATAATCTTTCATCAGAGCCTGGAGAAGAACAGAATCAAGCTTATTTAGAATTAATAAGATACGTTAATGCCGAAAAAGTGCACAATTACGAAGAATTCAAAGGGCTTTTTATAAAAGTGTTTCAGCCAATAGTTTCAAGATTGATAAGTAAGGAAAAATATGA
>JBILGG010000193.1:0-3482 GCA_044351165.1 Candidatus Caenarcanales bacterium
CCTTATATGAAGCGGGATGCAACGGCACTTGATAAAGAAAGATACCAAACTATCTACGCTCAGGATCATCAGCGCGGAGCAAGTATCGCCGCGCCCACTGCTGGACTCCATTTTACCGATCGAATCAATTCAGCAATCATAAATAAAGGCGTAGAAATAATTGATACTTGCCTGCACGTCGGACTTGGAACCTTCATGCCGATTAGGACTGATGAAGTTCAAAGCCACGAAATGCACGAAGAATATTACGAAATCAGCCCAACCAACTGGCAAAAAATCCTTAACGCCAAAAAACAAAAAAGGCGTGTAATAGCAGTCGGGAGCACGTCTACAAGAGTGCTAGAGACTCTCGGGCAAGCTGAAGATTATGAATCTCCAGAAATTCTTAGCGGCAAAACCAAAATATATATTTATCCTGGTTATCAATTTAGAATCATAGATGGCCTTATTACTAATTTTCATTTGCCTAAATCGACTCTAATACTTATGATTAGTGCTTTTTTGGGTAGTGAAAAAGTTAAGGAGATTTATGCAGAAGCTATCAAGCAAGAATATAGATTTTATAGCTACGGAGACTGTTGTTTTTTTGATAGCTAGAGTTTTATTTTGGAACGACTAGCTAATTTGCTACAATTACATTTCTATGGCAAAAAAAATGAGAATTTTATTTTTGGGACCAGCCGGATCTGGTAAAGGCACTCAATCAGCGAGACTCGCTGAAAAGTACCAAATCCAGCATATAAGCACTGGTGATTTAATTAGAGCCGAAATCAAAAGCGGCACAGAACTTGGTAACCGCGTAAAAGCGATCGTAGAAGCTGGTCAATTGGTATCAGATGAAATAGTAAACGAAATCGTAAAAAACAAAACCAGTGCTCTTGATAATTTTATTTTGGATGGATATCCGCGCACCCTCGAGCAAGCAAAATTCTTTTCTAGCTTTGCAAGTTTTGATTATATTTTTGACCTGGAAGTCCCAAAAGACTTTTTAATAGAGCGTTTGAGCGGTCGTAGGATGTGTACTAAGGCTAAAGATCCTAACTGCAAAGGTGCTTTTCACATTAAGTTTAATCCGCCTGCCCAAGACGGTATCTGTGATCTTTGTGGATCAGACCTCTATCAACGCAAGGATGATAGCTTCGAGACTATCGAAAAACGCCTGAATAGCTATGATGACGAGACTGGGATTCCACTAAATAACTTTTATAAAAATCAAAACCTAATAAAAATCGATGGCACTCAAAACGCTGATAAGGTTTTTAGTGATATAGAAGCCGCTCTATCAGGGCTTTTTAGCCGCCAATAAATTTATAATACTACTCTTCAAAAGAATCAAATTCTTCACTTGGGTTTACTGGAGTTTTGTCTAGTGGTGTAGTTCCGACAGGGTTTTCAAGATTATCTATCAAACCTTCAGAAGTAAAGATACCTAACTCAGTCGCTTTGCCCATAGAAAGTACTTTTATTATGCCTCTATACTCTACGTGAACTTTTGCATCCACAAAAGCATTCTCCGGCGAATCAATTTTAGTAATTACCCATGGACCAATATAACTACCGACTACCATCTCTTGAGTATTTTGCTTAGCTCTCTCCATGGCTTTAGTTGCGAGTTTTAGAACTTTTACTTTTCCAGTACCTTCAAGCACATCAAAATCTGCTTCTTGTTGATTAACAAGAGCAATCATACTGTCTTTAGAAGCGAGCACACCGATAAGAGTCGCTCTATAAGCGATTCTTTTGTAGTTATTAGGTTGTTGTTTTTTAACGATATCAGCTTCCACTTTTCTTTTCAAGTCAGCTACTATCGAATCTGGCATAGCAAATGGATTATCACGTCCGCCTACACTATAGATACTTTTAACGAGCTTGAGCTCTTCGTAATATTTACTTCCTTCTTGAGTAGCAATTTCCCAAACTGGTACTAATTCTTGCTGAGTAGTGAGTGCTACTTTTTCTTTTTTAGGAGGCGCTCTGCGACTGCGTTTAGAGCCTGTAGCCACATACTGACGATTAGAAATTTTATTGTAAATAAAATAGCCCATAAACAAAACTATTACAGCGAGTAGAATAACCAGGTTCCTGTTAGCAAGAAGTTTTTCTATTGGTGATTTATCTTCTTCGTTTTCACCTTCTTCGATTTTTTCTTCAGCATAATCTGAACTCGAATAAGTTCTAAACGGCAAAACGTTCTCATCAGGCTCAGGCTGATAAGAGGTATCATCATATAGATTATAATCGCTAGAACTCTCTTGATAAGCTGGATTAGAGAACTGATTATCAAAAGGTGCTTCACTAGCTGAGTCTATAGCCCTATTGAGTACTGGGTCTTCTTTTGCTTGCTCTGGTTGTTTATAAAACAGACTTGGGGTTTCGGGAATTGGATCAGGTTGATTTTTTAGATCACTTATACTAAACACTCCATCATCATCATCTGCAAGATCAGCAGGCTCAGTCGGAGCTATATAAGATGGCGCTATTTCTTTTTGATTAAAAATATCATCAAGTGCACTAGATTCTTCGTCATATTTACTGACTACTTTGTTTTCTTTTGCTTTTGGCACAAGAAAATCCTCTTCCTGACGAGGTTCTATGCCTGTCTCAAAACCGATATTGCGCATTTCTCTAAAGCTAGAAAAATCATCCAGCAACATATCTATATAACCAAGATCTGTTTCTTGAGACTTAGGAGCCTCTTCAGGAGCGGCTTGTGGGGTGATAGCATGTGAAACTGGCTGAGGCTCTGGAGCGGTAAACTTAGGCTGAGGCGCTGGTGTGTTTTGATCAATAGATAAAATTTGTTCAAGACCATTTGGCTTATCTTCATCTTCCTGAGCGGGTTTGGGCTTATCAAAAAAGCTACCGCCAGAAGCGATAATATCTTCTTGATCATCAGTATCAAAACCATCGGCAGGAGGCCATGACCTTGCTTGATCGGCAAAGTCAAAGAATGATGGCTTTTCCTCAGGATTTTTTTCGTCAGCCATGTGCTAGTAAAGAGGTTTTTCAAGCCTCATAAACCGCATAGATATTGAATTCTACAAGGTTTATTTTGCAGTAGGAGGAACAACACGCATTAATTCCTCTACTGTTGTTTTTTGTTCAAGTATTTTTTTGCACGCAGCAGAATAAAGCGTAGGCATTTTCAAATCTCGCATTGCTTTTTTGAGATCATCGATACCAGCACCTCGAGCCACCACTTCTTTCATTTCTTCGGTAAGTGGCATTAGCTCAAAAATACCTTCTCTTCCTGAGTATCCAGTATTATTACAGTTTTGGCAACCCTTGGCTCTTACAAGCGTAACAGGGTCTTGGTTTGGATCCAATCCAAGCAGGACCATCTCCTCGGGTATTGCTGGATGCTGTTCCTTACAATATTTACAAACTCTTCTTAAAAGTCGCTGAGCAACAACTCCGACAAGCGCACTGCTTACCAAATAAGGAGGTATGCCCATATCTACTAATCTAGTAATAGTACTAGG
>JBILGG010000194.1:0-3464 GCA_044351165.1 Candidatus Caenarcanales bacterium
GTTGAGAATTTATTCATATCAAAACATCGGTTATTAAGGCAGTTTGAGGATTGCAGCTGATTATAATTAAAAACTTTTACGAGAGCAGAATTACTCGGATCATAAACTTTAAAATCTTCAAAATCTTCCAGATCCGGGTAGCCCTTGTTTTCTAGCCCTTCTTTGCGGCGCGCCACTACTATAAAACCTGCTGGCACCAAAAAACCATTTATGCGAAAATCTCGATCCGCTGTGGTATAGCGCAAACGCCCATGAGCAGTGACTCCTAGGCTATAACTCTCTTTTATATCAAGATTAGCAAGCTTAAGATTAAAAGGCGAGGCGCTAGATTGCAAGACTGCACCGGATAAAAAATTTAGATTGGCTAAATCTAATTTACCTTCTGGTGGGGGCTTAATACCATTGCCATTAGTAGGGATCGTGCCGATAGAAAAATTAAAATATTGATCGTCCTGCACAAAAATAGAACTATATCCACCTTGGGCTGAATTGATTATCCTGACAGGGTTTGAGCTGTCTGCTGGTCTTGAGCTATCGTATAAAATACCACGATCGCTAGCTGGGATTATGCTTAAATTTAGCTGAAGTATATCGACACTAGGCTTAGGAGCGGGACTGGGAGCGGGACTAGAAATTATGGTCGGTGGTGTGATTGGAGCAGGGGGCGGGCTAGCTGGAATAATAGGCGATTGGTTAAGAGGCTCTGAGATGCGGATTTGACCGGTGCTGAGCGAGCTATAAATCACTCGGGGACTAGCGTAGCTACTTAAGCAGGAGTATATGACTAAAAATAAAGCCAGTAAACTAGACCAGGTTTTTTTGTTTTGCATTAAAAGAGGATACTAGCATTGAATACAAATTTTTTGTCAATCTCGGTGAAAACACCCTAGGGTTTTTCATAACGGGATATTAATCATTTTATGTTATTAATTTATTAGGGATATTCTGGGTATTTATAAACGCAAATGTCTATCGTACCTATAACTAAATCAGCTAATCAATCGCAGACCATTCGCTCTGTGTCCAGTAAGGTTAATCCATCTTCTAATGAGGCTTCAGCGCCTGAGAATATTTCGGAGGATTTTTTGTTTTCGATAATTAATTCTAATGATCATCCAGAAAATTTTTTTTCAGATTCTGCCTTAACTAGTGATCAACAAATTAGATCCGTTTTAAATAGATTTAATGGCCCTTCTTGGTCTAACCAGGGTGCTCAAGCCTTTGGTGTGGCAGGTGCCGCATCTCCAGTGGGTTCTAGCCCGCAGGCAAGTTCAATAAATTTACTTGATGAACCAGGCTTGGGGTCTTTTGGTTCAGGTAAGATTTCAAAAGGTTCTAATGGAGCAGATATACAGCTCCCAGCCTCGGCAACGATTCGTAATCCTAGTGAAATAACATCTAAGACTGATTCTCTTGTACCAAATCCAAGTAATGTATCTCTTACTGAAATGGAGTTTGAGGTTATTAGATTAACTAATGCCGCTCGACAGGAACGAGGCTTGCCGCCCCTTGAAGCGCGTGCTAATTTGACAGAAACAGCGCGCGAGAGCTCAGCTAAGATGCAGGCTATTAGTAGCATGGAGCATGGATTGACCTCTGGATGGAGCCGCGAGAATATCGCCATGGGTCAAAGATCCGCCCAGGAAGTGGTTAGGGCTTGGCTAAATTCGCCTGGACATTACGCCAATATAATGAGTAATAGTAGATATATAGGAGTCGGCGATACCACCGGTGACGGCGGAGCGCCGTATTGGACTATGCAGTTATCCTAGAACTAGATTTTTACCAAGATAAATTATTATCGAGTATATTAGTCTTATGAGTGCTAGCGATGAGATTCTGGATTTAACTGTAAGAAGGTATAAAAATTCTTTTGAACGACACCTGGGAGTGGTTTTTACAGAGTATAAAGATGGCTATTGTGAAATTGTTTTATCAATTAAGCCTGAGCATGTAAATATCGCTGGTTGCGTGCATGGCGGCATTATTAGCGCGTTGTGTGATATCGCGCTCTCTGGAGCTGTTACTTGTAATTTTGCTGAGGGAGCCGATAAAGTGGTGACTATGCAAATGAATGTAAATTATTTGCGCCCGGGCATGGGAGATGATGTGCTGACAGCGTTTGGGCAGGTGATTAAGCGCGGTAGAACGATTTATTTTGTGGAGGGCGGCGTTCGAAATAAAAAAGGTGAGCTGATCGCAAAAGCTTCTGGTGATTGGTTTGTGAAGTCTTAATGAAAAAGTTTTTTTCTCATTTGGTTTTACTTAGTGTGTGCTTGGTGTTTTTACTACCAATTTTTGCGGTTCTTTCTACTAGTCTAAAAAGCTCTGAACAGATCTACCAGAGCGAGTTTCACTGGATCCCTTCTCCTGTCGTTTGGTCTAATTACTCTGAGGCGATTTCAAAAATCAATTTTACCAAGTGCCTGTTCAATACCTTATACCTAGCGGTTTTTAATATATTTGGAGTGGTGATCGCTTCTTCATTATCAGCTTATGCTTTTAGTGTTTTGAATTGGAGATTTAGAGAATTATGCTTCTTGATCACACTGGCGACAATCATGCTTCCTGAGATGGTTTTAATGGTTCCGCAGTTTTTGCTTTTTAAATCGTTGGGTTGGTACGGGACTTTATTGCCATTGCTTGCGCCGTATTTTTGTGGTTTGCCTTTTTATATTTTTTTATTGAGGCAGTTTTTTTTGAGCATCCCAAAAGATCTTGCCGACTCTGCGCGCATCGATGGCGCTGGTGAAATCCAGATTTGGTGGGATCTTTATATGCCGCTTGCTCGCCCGGCTCTGATGGTAGTGGCTCTTTTTCAATTTTTGATTAGCTGGAATGATTTATTGAAGCCAAGTATATTTTTGATCGATGAAAATCAATACACACTTTCTCTGGCGCTTCAGCAGTTTCAATCTCGCCTGGGAGGCGCGGAGTGGGGACCTTTGATGGCGATAACCTTGATTATGGCTTTGCCGATTATTATGCTTTTTTTGATTACCCAAAAATATTTTGTAAGGGGTATTGCTGTCAGCGGACTAAAAGAAGGCTAAAAATAAAAAAAGCCACACTTTATGTATGGCTTTTTTATGTTCGATTCGGGGGGACTTCTTGAATGATGCTTATAAAAAGGGTGGAGTCGGGGTGTATTGACAGGTAAAAGATTAACCTTTTTTAATCTTGTGAGCTGATCTTCTTAACTTCACGCCTTCGATGAAGAAACCTTTGGGATAACAAAATTAATCCAGATATTATTTTTGATAGTTTGGGGTCTTTTGAAAATCAGCAAATTTCTAAAGCCGGGCATAGATATTTTTGGGATCATGATAAGTTAAGAAGAGCAGTTCTTATGGGTTTACAGTTTTTAGACTACCTCATCATATTCCTTTTTATCAGCTCCTTGCTTGCCGTTAGATTTTTTATTAAGCCCAGTTCTGAAAGTAATTGCGATTCATATTTTTTAG
>JBILGG010000195.1:0-3455 GCA_044351165.1 Candidatus Caenarcanales bacterium
CCCAAAAAATCTAAGCGAAATATGATCTAGATTGGATTCTATAAGCGGGAGGTTGTTTTGTAAAATAGTGATTTGCTCTAAGACCAGTGGATATAAGTAATTGCCAAGGCTGATGAAAAAAAACAACATAGAAATCAAAGCAATAAAAATTATTAGCGCCTTGAATTTTATAAAACGATAAATAAAACTAACAGGCTTATTTAAAAGATAATTTATTAGTAGAGCAAACATAAAAATTGTAATCAAATCTCTTAAAAAATAAAGCGCCAGAATCGCAATGATCACCAACAACACACTAAAAAACAGGATCTGGGTTTTAGCTGATTTTTCTTGCCAAACGTTTGTTATTTTTTTCTTATCCATAAGAATATTATCCCATTAAAAAATCTATCGCAGTATAAGGATTTTAAATAAGATTAACTCCCTTAACCAAGCCTTAATCCAAACATGTTTTATAAGGTGCAGGGGAGAGAGAACAATGATAGAAAATACAGGGGGAATTGGTAAGCCGTTCGATTATACCAGTTTTGGCGTACAAAAAGCGTATAAGATGGACGAAACCCAAGACTTAAAAGAAACGGCGACACCAAGTTTGGGGACAGAATCACAATTAAGTATAGAAAAAGATGTTTTAGATTGGCAAACGGGATCCAAGATCCAACAAAACAAAGTCAAACACAGCTTAAAGAATCAAATCGAAGAATCAAGAAAACGTTTAGTTGATTCTAAAGCTAATAGAGCAGAAGATGCAAAAAAATCTAAGTTTATTGGCAAGGTAACTTATGAGTTTGAAGCTTATCCGTGCTTAGATAGTAACTTTGATGAGATCGGTTAATTAGAGGGCTGGATATGATTTATTCAATTCAAAAAAATCTTTTACTTGTAGATGCGAAGCTTGTGGACTGGGTTGGGCGTCTCTTACTAAATGCGCTGTTTGTAAACCAGTGTCTCTAGCTGAATCTAGTTCTGCTGTTATATCGCTGAGAAATAAAATATTTTCAGCAGGCAAATTAATTTGATGGACTATCTTGTAATAAGATTCTTTTTCTTTTTTAGCTCCGATATTAGTATCAAAATTTCCCGCAAACAAATAATTAAGATCTCCGTATGGAGTAAACCCAAACAATAGTTTTTGAGCAGTTACTGAACCTGAAGAATAGATATAGAGCGGGATCCCGGATTGATGCCAGATGCAGAGTTTTTCGTAAGCGTCTTGGTAGATATGTCCTTGATAAGCACCAGTTTCGTAGCCAGTCCTCCAAATCAATCCCTGTAAGTCTTTTAGAGGTTTGATCTTCAGATCTAGTTTAATCCAGTGCCTTAGGATTTCTGTAGCATGTTTGATTTGAGCGTCATTGAGGCTTGCTCTAGGACCTTGACAGGCACTAGGTTCTGAGAGGTTAGCGTCTGGTCCGTAATTAAGTACTTGCCAGATGATTTGATTGACATAGGGCTCGTCAGCGCGCGATGAGATGAAGTTTTCTAGCTCGCGACTAGAATACGGAAATAACACCTCATGCACAAACCCAATAGACGTCGTGGTTCCCTCAATATCAGTAAGAATGGCTTTAATCTCAGGCTTGGTGGTATTCATTGGTAAATTCTTCTATCAGAGGGTAAGAGCGGGCGATATCATCACCGGTATACTCAGCGACCCAGCCGCTAGGCTCTCCAAAAAATCTAATACATTTAAAATCAGGCTTAGCTCCCATATCAAACCAGTGCTTAGTCATAGCTGGCACGGCAATAAAATCACCAGCGGTGCAAAGTATCTGATAGACAGCGTTTGAGTGGTGTATACAAAAAAGTCCTTGTCCTTCGATAAAATATCTAACCTCGTCATCGCTGTGAGTATGCTCGCTAAGAAATTTTTGGCGATTTTGATTTAGAGTTTCTCGCGGGGAATCAGGATTCATGTTAATCACATCGACGCTCTGGAAGCCGTATTGGGATTGGATTAGGGTTACTTGCTTGCTGTAAGCTAATAAGATTTCTTCTTGAGTGGCGTTTTGGGTAACTGGATATTTAGGGTTCCAGCGCTGGAATTGTATATTGATTTTTGCAAGCTGGCTAGCAATAGACTCAGGTTCGGTAAACTCCTGAACTTGATTATTGTCTAGGAATATTTTTAGCTTGCTCATGAGTTAAGTTGACGCAACGCAATCTCCATCTGGAATAGCGCCTCAAAAGCTTCGATATTTCTCATCGCTTCTGATACGCTTGATCCCCAAGTATAAAGTCCGTGCCCTTCGATAAGATAGCCGTGAATATCTGGATAAATATTCATTAACTGTTCTACTTCGCTTGCTAGCTGTTTTATGTTTTGGTTATTAGCGAACACGGGTACTTGCTCTGTATGAGCGTGCGTTTGCACTCCGCGAAAGGCTTTTAGAAGTTCGTAATTTTTAAGCTCCAAGACTGCTCCCGCTCCAACAAGCCTAGAGATGATGACGCCATTTATAGAATGAGTGTGAAACACTACCGACGCGTTTTTGTAAAATTTATAGATTTGAGTGTGCAAGAGGGTTTCAGCGGAGGGACGCTTTTCTTTTGGGTCGATGATATTAGCGTCTGCATCGATTTCGATAAAATCATTTAAATTTAAAGAGCCCTTGGATTTTCCAGAAACAGTTATGGTAATTAAAGAGCTAACAGGATCTTTAATGGATAAATTTCCACTAGTAGCCGGGAGAAGATTTTTTCCATATAGAAACTTTCCTGCTTTTACCAGCTCTTCTTTTATGGAGTTTTTTTTAGGTGTAAAAATCACACTTCAATTATGCCAGATATAGCTTCTAAGCTAGGACTCAAAAATAATAGGTATTATCCCTTATGTTATCCAAATATTATTCCAAAAAATCTTATTTCAGACATATATTATCCATGAATTAAGCCATTTTTGCCTTAAAATTACAACTTATAAATATGTATTAATAGTAAAATAATTATTAAGTATTAAGCAATTTGTGATCGAACTCCAAGCTCAACCAAAAGACCCTAAACTGGCCGAAAAACTAAAAATTGGCCAAGATACTCTTGTAGCTCAAGAAAAAATAGAAATTCCAGATATTAAAGTCAATCACACGGAATTAGAAAACCTTCATCAAAATCCAGAAATTAATTTAGAGCCTAAGCCAAGTAAACCTAACTCTAAAGATGAACAAAAAGGTTTTGAAAAGTTTAATTTTGGAGTTAATTGTGCAGGCGTTATTGCTAATTGCTTTACTGCTTTTTTGCAACTGTTTTTTAAGAATAATAAAATGGTTTCAGAACTTTTAAATAAACTTGCTAATTACTCAGTATCACTTTCGATGGGAACGAACTCAGCTTTTAATGCTTATAATAGTTTTAAAAATAAAAATCTTTGTCAATTATTAGGTTATGGCGGAGAGCTTGCTATAGCCGCTCTTGCGCCTTATAACTACAAAGGTTTATTGCGCGGTTTGTCATTTACA
>JBILGG010000196.1:0-3433 GCA_044351165.1 Candidatus Caenarcanales bacterium
CAGTACTTCTACCCAGATCTTCCAAAAGGTTATCAAATATCTCAATTCGACAAGCCCCTGTGTAATCACGGCAAGCTTAATATCGGCTCAAAAGAAGTCAGAATACTTAGAATTCATATGGAGGAGGATGCTGGTAAGCTTGTGCACGCTGGAGCAGAGCGCCTGCATGGATCTGATTATTCTCTAGCCGATCTTAATAGAGCCTCAACGCCACTGGTGGAGATAGTTTCAGAGCCTGATATTAGATCAGCGGAAGAAGCCGTTAGCTATGTAAAAGAACTACGCAAAGTTCTTCTTTATCTAGATGTTTGTGATGGAAATATGCAAGAAGGTTCTTTAAGATGTGATATTAATATCTCGCTAAATAAGCCAGGTGAGCCTTATGGCACTCGCGCCGAGATCAAAAACGTCAATAGTTTTCGTTCGATTTCAAGAGCCATCGATTACGAATACAAGCGCCAATCAGAATTGCTTGATCAGGGCGGCACTGTGGTCCAGGAGACTCGCTTGTTTGATGAGCATACCGGTAAAACCCACTCTATGAGATCGAAAGAAGATGCTCATGACTATCGTTATTTTCCTGATCCAGATTTACTTCCTCTCCTACTCACTCAAGAGCAGGTAGATACTATTAATCAGACTCTTCCAGAACTCCCCCAGCAAAAGAAAACCAGATACATCGCAGAGTTCGGAATTAATCCTGATTCCGCAGAGATTATTACTGATGATCTTGCAACTGCTTTGTTTTTTGAGGAGGTTTTATCTAAGGGTGCTAATCCCACAAAAGTCGCAAACTGGCTCAATGGGCAGGTTTCAGCTTACCTAAACGAGAACAATCTTACTCTGGCTCAGACTAAGTTATCGCCAGATCTGCTTGCTGAGATGATTAGCTTGATTGAAGATGGTACTATCTCTGATAACATCGCCAAAAACGATATTATTATCGATTTAATTACTCTGGGAGTTTCAGCGCGTACCCAAGTCCAGGACAAGGGTCTAGCTCAGATCACAGACACATCAGCAATTGAAGCCATCGTAAAAGAAGTGCTTGATTCTAATCCTAATCAAGTAGAGCAATTCAAGTCAGGTAACGAAAAAATCAAAGGTTTTTTTGTCGGTCAGATTATGAAAAAGACTCAAGGCAAGGCTTCTCCGCAAATCATCAATCAATGTTTAGATAAGCTTCTATCCACCTAGGTTAGGCATTTGTGGCGGAGCTTGTCCTATAGCGTTTTGATCGCCGGTATTAGCGCTTATATTTCTGAGTCCCTCAGTAACGGAGGCAGAAATTTCTTTTAGAGGCTTACCAATTAAAGGAAGTCGATTTAAGACTGAATTGTTTTTCGCCATTCCGATGAAAAAAGATAAAAGCATTGGAGCCAAAGCCGCTCCAGCAATAGTTTTTAGCTGGACGATTTCTTTTCCATTGATAATTTTGGCAAAAGGATTTTTTATATTAAAGAAAGGTGATGCTAAACCAAGTGTTAAACCACCTTCTAAGACACTTTGAAGTGCATATACTAACCAAGATACAGGATCACTTTTTGGATCAGTAAAGGTGCTTACTGTTTTAACCAAATTTTTCAAAGACATAACCCCTGTGTAAATGCTTCCTAAACCGGCGACACTCGTAGTAAGGGTTGGCTTTGCTGCTAATCCCTCTATCGCTTGTGAACCTACTGTACCAAATGATCCAAAAATCTTACTAAGTGCAGTTGAGGAATCTCCAAAAATTCCTGTTAAAAAACTTGTGCCCTGTTTTACTTTTCCAACTATTTTACTGCTGTCATTTATTAGTTCTTGATAATCACCTTCCAAGCTGAGTGCTTTGAGAGTTTCTGGCTTAGCTGGAATTAAAACTTTTGCATCTTTTGTAGAAGGAAGACGAGACTCAGAACTCTTTACGCCTCTCGAGCGCTTCTCATTGTGAATATTTGAGATAGTAGTATCTATTACGATGTGATTAACCTCTAGTTTTTAATTTAATTGTGGCCAAATTTTTGGCCCAAAAAAACAAATAGTATATATTTATAATTAATTCCATTTTAATATTCGACCAGTCAATATGTATTAATAATAACCCAGAGGCAAGTAATTTGTATAGTCCCATTGTGAAAATAAAAAAATGAGTATTTATGCTGATTTTGATGAAAAAATTAGGATATATCACCTAAGTTTTCTGGAAGAAAAGCGCAATTTTTAATCATATATATAAGTAGTGAATTATAAAAGAAAATCCATTTTTTGTTTTTTCTTTTGCAGTTTTGCGGTAGCTGTGGTAAATCAATAGTTATGGCCACCAAAAAAACTACTGAAAAAGATTTTAAATATCTAGTGATAGTTGAGTCGCCTGCCAAGTCTAAGACCCTTACAAAGATACTAGGCAAGGATTTCTTGGTTAAGTCCAGTATCGGACACATCCGAGATCTCCCCGCTAAGGGCTTAGGAATAGACGTAAAACACGATTTTGAGCCGAGCTACGAAATAATGGCAGGTAAGCAAAAAGTCGTAGATGAGTTAAAAGATTGCGCGAAGCAAGCAGAAATTGTTTATCTAGCAAGCGATCCGGATCGTGAAGGTGAGGCTATTGCATGGCACTTGAGTCAAATCCTTGGCTCTAAGAAAAATGAACTTACCAGAATAGCTTTTAATCAAATCACTCCAGATGCCGTAAAAAACGCCGTCAAGAACCCACGCAAAATTAATCAATCGCTAGTCGATGCTCAGCAAGCTAGAAGAATTTTAGATAGATTAGTCGGTTATAAAATCAGCCCCATACTCTGGCGTAAGATAGGTGGCAGAAGCGCTGGTAGAGTACAGTCTATCGCTGTTAGATTAATTTGTGAGCGCGAAGAAGAAATACTTAAGTTTATACCAGAGGAATATTGGTCTATAAAAGCAGACGTAGAGTGCCCTAATAAACCTTCAGCTTTTAGTGTTAATCTTGTGCAAGTAGATTCTAAACGTATCGTATCTCCTCTAAAAGATAATGACCCTCAAAAGACCTTGGTGATTGGATCTAAAGCTGAAGTCGATAAAATAATTACTCGTATAAAAAATTCTCAATTAGCAGTTAGCAGTCTTGCTACTAAGCCAAGCTCTAAAAAACCTCAGCCTCCTTTTAAAACTTCTACGCTGCAACGCGCGGCTAGTAACGCTCTTGGTTTTAGCGTGAAGCGTACGATGCAAGTAGCGCAATCTTTATATGAAGGTGTGAAGCTGGGAGCTAGTGACCAAGTGGGTCTTATAACTTACATGAGAACTGATAGCTTGAGAATTGCTCCAGAAGCGCAAGCAGAGGCAAAAGAATTTATCATAAAAAAATTCGGTGCAGATTTTTATCCAGATACTCCTAATAACTACGGCAAAACCAAAAAACAAAACGAGCAAGATGCACACGAAGCGATTAGACCTACTTATATAGATAAAAGTC
>JBILGG010000198.1:0-3373 GCA_044351165.1 Candidatus Caenarcanales bacterium
TTACTGAATCTTACCGTGAGGGCAATGTTGCTAAAGAGCAAGCGACTTATAACGATTCTAATGATAGAAAGAAACAGCTCGCCAAGTGGGAAGAATTAGCTCCGCGAATTATAGAAGACCCTAAAAATAGAGCGGTTAGAATTGATATCCCCGGTATTAATGATATCGAAACTTTAATTGTCAGAATGAAACAGGATTCAGTCCATGTGCAGGTTGTAGGCGATAAGTCCACAATGGAAAGATTGCAGTCTAGTGAAAGTGAGTTATCTCGCAAACTACGAGATCATAATGTAAAACTCGCTGGTCTTCAGGCTTTTGATTCTGCTAGTGTCAGTCAGGGAGCGAAAAAATAGATGAATAAAATCCAGAACATGTCTCATAATGCCACTCTCAATTCAGTTGAGTTAATTGATACTATCTCGAATAATATTTTTGGGTATGGTATGAACGGGCATAGAGCCAAGAGATATGCTTTTTCGGATTTTATGAATGGCGGTGAGGTCCGGGATGCTGGTTATAGCTGGAATCAAGGCAAGCAAGAGCCAAGAATTGGTGAGTGGACTAAGCTGATGATAAAAGGCAGAGGTTTTTTTACTGTAAAAAATCCCAAAAACCAAGAAAATATTTATACCAGGCTCGGTGATTTTCACTTAGATGCTGAGGGGAATTTAGTAACAATGGAAGGTTTTAGAGTGCAAGGAGTGCCTCTGGCTGGCTCAGCGACTCGCTTACAGTCTAATCCTGGTGATGTAAATGTTTATGAGACTTTTAATCCACATTCTTCTGATCCTTATAACAATCCGCATACTAATAACAAACAGTTTATGAATCCTCCAGGGCAAGCCCTAGCGCCTGCTCAGGATATTAATCTCGGGCTTGATCGCCGCAACGGTAGATATCTAGGGAGTTTTGATGAGGTTAGAGTAGGTGAAGACGGGGTTATTTACGGGCGTGATGGTAATAACATGGTCTCTTTATATAAGCTCACTTTAGTTGATTTTAATAATCTAAATGGTCTTAAGGACGTTAAAGATGGAATTTTTTTTAAGGCGACTGATCTTAGTGGCTTGCCTAGTATGACAGTCAGCGATAGCATTGTAATTCCAGAAGCTTTAGAAAAAAGCAATACCTGGATCAAGGTAGAAGCCCATAATCTTACGGATGCTCAGAGATATTTTCAGGCGGCTTCGCAGGTCCATAAACTGGCAGATAAAATTAGCGGAACAGCTATAGAGATGATTCAGTAATTTGCTTGTGCTAAAATCTTAAGCGATGGCCAAAATCGCTCTTTCAATTCGCACAAATTCAGGATCTAAGATAAAAGATGCTCAAACTGGCTCTGAGATTGATTTGGAGACTAGTATTCCTTGGGCAAGTTTGGCTGACAAGGTTTTTCAGATTACTTTTAAGCCTTATTTTATGAATCAGGAAGTGGTTTTGAGCTTTTGTGAGCCCTCTGAAATCCAGCAATTAAATTCTCTTTACCGCAATATTAATCAAGTGACCGATGTGCTGTCGTTTAATGCTATCGGTAATACTTCTGTGGATTTATTTAAGTTTGAGGATTTAGTCGATAAGCCTGATGCTGATCCTGAAGATGCGGCTTTAGGTGACGTGATTATTTGTGTCCAAAAAGCTCAATTACAAGCTAAGGAACAAAACAAAACCCTTAAAGATGAGCTGGCTATGTTGTTTGTGCATGGATTGCTGCACTTGCTTGGCTATGATCATGAGAGCCGTGAAGAAGCCATTGAGATGTTTAAGCTTCAAGAATTGGTTTTGAATCATAAATTTGAAGTCCGTGAAAGTCAATTTGATGCTAGTTTTTAAGTAGAGATGAAGTTTTACAATAACTTAACTAGAGAGTTAGAAGAGTTTAAGCCAATTAATCCCGATCGAGTTTTTGTCTATAGTTGCGGTCCTACTGTCTATGATGTTTCGCATATTGGTCATGCTCGCAGTTGTATAGTCTGGGATATTTTATACCGCTACCTAAAATTCAAAAAATTTAATATCAAATGGATACGAAATATTACAAATATCGACGATAAAATTGTGGCGCGAGCTAAACAGCTAGGAATCAGTGCTGATAAGCTTTCTAGGATTTATACTTATGAATTTTGGAAGGATTTGGCGCGCTTAAATATCTCTTGGCCCGATTATGAGCCGCGTGCGACTGATTATTTGGGGCAGATGTTTGATTTTATCCAGGGTTTAATAGATCAGGGCAGTGCTTATGCGATTGATGGTGATGTTTATTTTAGAGTTACTAAGCATAAAAATTACGGTCAGCTAAAGGGTTTGACCCTAGATCAGCTCCAAGAAGGTCTTTCGCGCATTGATTCTAACTCCAAAAAAGAATCTCAGTTAGATTTTGCGCTCTGGAAAAATTTCCCTAACGAGCCGGAGTTTAGCTTCGGGTCGCCGTGGGGCTCGGGCAGACCAGGCTGGCATCTTGAGTGCAGTACCATGATCAAATCCATACTAGAAGAAAACTCTGCTGGTGAGACTCTGGATATTCATGCTGGCGGAGATGATCTGATTCATCCGCATCACGAAAACGAGTGCGCTCAGTCTGAAACCCTCTCAGGTAAGCCTTTAGCTAAGTATTGGATGCATAATGGTATGGTGATGGTGAACGGCGCTAAAATGTCTAAGTCTGAAGGTAATTTTTTCACCATTAGAGAACTTTTGGATATTTATAACCCTAATACCATAAGATATTTTTGCTTAGGTACTCACTACAAAAAACAAATCAACTTCAGTCACGAGGCTCTAAAATCAGCTGAGCAAGGCTTCCAGAAGCTAATAGCAAGCCTTCAGCCTGAACTAGAATTATTAAAACCTGCCCCAGGAGAGCTGTTGCACGACCGTATCTCTGCGGAAGATTTGGATTTGGCTCTGGTGGATGAGTTTGTTTCTGTTATGGATAATGATCTAGGAACGGCTCAGGCTCTGGCTTTGATATTCGAGAATAAAACTAGCGATAAATTCAAAACTATTATTTACTTGCTTAGTATTTTGGGTTTTGATTTAGGGCAGGAGTCCAAATCCGCTCAGGGAGCAGATCAGGCTCTGGGTGAGGTGATGAATCTAGTCTTAGATATTCGCGCTCAAGCCCGCTTGAATAAAGACTTTAAGACTAGTGATTTGATTAGAGATGGTCTAAATAAAGCTGGCATTATGGTTAAAGATTACCGTGATAAATCTAGTGATTGGCAGTTTACATAAACAGAAGGATGATCTCATGGAAGCTCTTAAAATAGCCCATCTTTATGCCGATCTTTTAAATCTTTATGGTGATAGAGGGAATGTACTTACTCTAGTTAAGCGGCTTGAATGGCGCTCGATCCCAGTCCTAGTCGAGGAGATA
>JBILGG010000233.1:0-2749 GCA_044351165.1 Candidatus Caenarcanales bacterium
TTAGCTCTAGTGTTAAAATTATTATCATGTCCGATCTCACTAGTAAATCAGCTCTAGAACTTAATAAGATTTTTACCAGCCAGCAAGCCTCGGCTGAAGAAATCACCCAAGCATTTATCAACCGTATCGAAAAACTCGACAAAAACATAAACGCTTTTATCAGTATTGATACGCAAGACGCCTTAAAAAGAGCGCGCGAAGTTGACCAGAAGCTAAAATCTGGCGAGCGAACTGGCAAGCTAGCGGGC
Source organism: Candidatus Caenarcanales bacterium (assembly GCA_044351165.1). GTDB lineage: Bacteria > Cyanobacteriota > Vampirovibrionia > LMEP-6097 > LMEP-6097 > JBEAYS01. The sequence continues at coordinate 249 of JBILGG010000233.1, forward strand.
GTGCCTGTTGGCATAAAAGATCTAATTAACTACGAAGGCACAGAGACCACTGCGGGCTCCAAGATTCTGGTAGGTCACAAATCTGTTTACAACGCAACCATCACCAATAAAATTATCCAAGAAGACGCTATCCCGCTTGGTAAGCTGAATTTAGACGAGTTTGCGATGGGCTCGAGTAACGAGACCAGTGCTTTTGGAAATTGCAAAAACCCTTGGAATCTGAATTGCGTTCCTGGAGGGAGTTCTGGCGGTTCAGCGGCGGCTGTAGCGGCGCAAATGTTACCTCTTGCTTTTGGCACAGACACTGGCGGATCTATTCGTCAGCCCGCAGCTTATTGCGGGATCACCGGTCTTAAACCTACTTACGGACGGGTTTCTAGATTTGGGATAGTGGCGTTTGCCAGCAGTCTTGATCAAGCTGGACCGATGAGTAGAGGCGTGGAAGACAATGCTCTTTTTTTAGAGGCGATGTCCGGACACGACCCGCAAGATAGCACTTCTCTAGATTTAGAAGTGCCAGAATACCTCAATGCTCTAAACCAAGGCTTCAAGAGAACCCAGTCACTAAAAGGCTTACACATCGGTATCGCTCCAGAATTTTTCACAGACAGTCTTAATCCTGATGTAAAAGCGAGTATCGATAACGCTATCAAGCAGTTCACCAATATGGGAGCAGAGCTAGTTGATATAAGCCTTAATAAAATCAAATACGGACTTCCTACCTATTATATAATCGCACCTTGCGAAGCAAGCTCTAATCTCGCTCGCTACGACGGTGTACGCTATGGCTACCGTGATATGGACGCAAACTCACTAGCTGAGCTCTATCCAAATTCCCGCTCACAATTCGGAGCAGAAGTAAAACGCCGAATCATGCTCGGGGTCTACGCTTTGAGCTCTGGATATTATGACGCTTACTACAAAAAAGCTCAGCAAGTGCGCAGATTAATTTTTGATGATTTTCAAACAGCGTTTAGCAAGTGTGACTTAATTTTAAGCCCTACTACACCAGGGACGGCTTTTGAGTTTGGGTCTAAGAGCGCAGATCCGCTTGAGATGTACCTTTCGGATATTATGACAGTGACTGTAAATTTGGCTGGCTTGCCCGGGATTTCTATACCTTGTGGATTTGATTCAAAAGGTCTGCCCATCGGTCTTCAGCTCATAGCGCCAGCTCTGCAAGAAAGCTCACTTTATAACGCGGCTTACGCGTTTGAAACCAGCTCTGATTTTCTAAAGACACCGAACCTCGCTAGTCTAGACCCAGCATTGATCAAGTAAATTCATGCACGAAAAATTTTTATCAATCTGCTTCCAGCTTGCTTCCCAAGGTGAGACACTTGCTTACCCTAATCCTCTAGTGGGTTGCGTAATCACCCACCAAGATAAAATTATCGCGCAAGGTTTTCACCGAGAATACGGCAAGCTGCATGCTGAGCCTAACGCCATTAATTCTTTTTTGGAGTCTCAAGCAAGCTCGGGCGTTCCGCTAAAAGATTGTAATATTTATATAAATCTTGAGCCTTGCTCTCATCACGGTAAGACACCACCTTGCGCGGATTTAATTATCAAACATAGCTTCAAAAAACTCATCTACTCAAGCACCGACCCTAATCCTCTTGTCGCCGGTAAAGGTGCTGAAACCGTCTGCTTAAGCGGCATAGAGGTCTTAGGACCAGAGAGTCTTAAAAACCGCATTAAGCAAGAATCGACTTACTTAAATAGAGTTTTTTTTCATCGCCTCAATAACCCTTTTTGGCTGAGCTGTAAAATTGCCCGAAACGAAAATCTCTCCATGGTCAGCGCGCCTGATCATGGGTCCACTTGGTTTACTAACGAAGAGTCACGCAGACGCGCTCACAGACTGAGATCTACACATCAGCTCCTAATTACCAGCGTTAGCACTGTGCTTGCTGATAACCCCGCTTATAATATTCGCTTCAGTCCAGAGGCGCTTGGGCTTGCCGACATAAAAGATCCTGATATTTTAATTTTAAAATATCGCAGAAATTTTTCTAGTGAGGATTACCGCCAGCTCAAAGTTTTCCAGATCGAATCTTCGCGGCACCTTCTCGAAAAAAAATTTCATCATGATTACCAAGATTTTTCTGAATTATTAGCGACTCTGGCTGAAGATGGCTATAGTAAAACTCTGATAGAAGCCGGTCCTAGACTGAGTCTTGAGTTTTTAAAATCTGGACTAGTAAATGAATTAATTATCTACCAAAAACTAAGCCAAGAAGATTTTGAATCACTTCAGCATTTAGATAAATTTTTAGACTTGGCTTATAACCCGCACGCAGACAAGCTTCCAGCCCCGTTTCAGAAATTTATTTCTGACGACCTGAGCCTAGCTTTCATCGGGTCTGCTGAAAAATTTTATCTTCGTTTAGAGTTTTGTTACGCCAATAATACTGATGTTCCAGATCTTGAAATTCGGCTCACGACCCAGAGCTAACGGGCCGCACTTACCGTTTCCACAAAACCTAGATAATTCCAAA
>JBILGG010000201.1:0-3297 GCA_044351165.1 Candidatus Caenarcanales bacterium
TTTTAGAGCTTTGTTATAATCTTTTTGGTCATCCCCAAAAAGCTCACGGCAAGGGTCTAACCACTTAGTATTAGCAACCAATAACATCCAGTAATAATGTCCGATCTCATGGCGGAAATGCCCTAATAGAGTGCGATACCGCTCCTTCATATCCTCGCGAATCTTAATGCGGATAGCATCATTCGCTTCAGCGATATTAAGAGTAATGATTCCCTGGTTATGCCCGATCATCACTGGCTTACGCTCCACACGGTTAAGCCCAGGACCTTCTAAAAATTTAAAAGCAAGACCATTATGCCGGTCTTGTTTTTTGTTTTTGAGTGGAAGATTCATACGCATAATACTAAAAACCAGTCTGCGTTTGGCTTTCTCGATTTTATGCCAATACTTGCGATTATGCCCCAGATCGAGCTCGGGAAGCACCCAATTAAGATTACAAGAAATACATCTCTCAGAATTTTCCTCGATGGGTATCATCCAGTTACACACACCCTCTTTACTGTAATTCTTACATTGTTTATAAACCCTACCAAATGTAGTAGGTCCTATTGAGCTCCAAGTCGCATCATCATTGACTTTGAAGCTACAGAGCTTACCAGTATCAGGACAATACCCGAGAGGAAAACCGCACTTATTACAGCGCACGTTTTCAAAATAGATCAAATGTCCACAGTTATCACAAGTAAATATTTTCATCTGCGTCTTAAATCCAGTGTATGCGGAAAATCAGGATTAATCTCATCGCCAGGTATTTTAGCGATAGGACCCGGGCTATGACCGGATTTTACGAATCTAGCAGACCTTCTAGATTCAGCTTCTCGAGCATTTATCGGGAAGCTTGAGTAATTGCGCCCAGCAGGATGGGAAACATGATAAGTGCAAGCCCCGATACTGCGGTTATTCCAAGTATCCAGAATATCAAACACAAGCGGGGTGTGGACGGGAATACTTGGGTGCAAGCAAGAATAAGGATGCCAAGCTCTATAGCGCAGACCTGCGATGGCGTTATTTTTTTTGTCGGTAAAATGGAGAGGAAGTTTTCTGGAGTTACAGGTGATAATGTATCTATCGTCCACAAGACCATCGACTTCTACTTGGAGTCGCTCAAGAGAGGAATCTACGAATCTTGCCGTACCACCATAGGAAGGCTCTTCACCTAAAACATACCAGGGCTCAATTGCTGAGCGGAGTGTAAGTTTTATATCACTATAGTTAACTGATCCATAAAAAGGAAACTTAAATTCAAAATGAGGCTTGAAAAAATCAAGCTTTATATCAATTCCGCTATCAGCAAGATTCTTAATCACTTCCTTAAAATCCTGCCACACAAAATACGGCAATAAAAACTTATCATGAAGTGCTGTACCCCAGCGAATTAGATTTTGTTTATAAGGTTTTTGCCAAAACATAGCGATAAGAGAATTGATCAAAACCTGCATGGCGACGTTCATTTGGACATGGGGCGTCATCTCAAAACCTCTTAACTCCAATAATCCAAGCCTACCGGAGCTTGAATCAGGCGAATAAAGCTTATCGATACAAAACTCAGATCTATGAGTGTTACCAGTAAGATCGACAAGTAAATGTCTAAGAGTCCGATCGATAAACCAAGGCAAAGGATCTTTTGTGTTTCTGATTTCTTGTAGAGCTATTTCTAGTTCGTAGAGACTATCTTGCCTGCCTTCATCTACGCGAGGCGCTTGGCTAGTGGGTCCTATAAACAAACTAGAAAACATATAAGAAAGTGAGGGATGATTATTCCAGTAAGCAACGAAGCTAGCAAGTAAATCTGGACGACGCAGAAACGGGCTATCCAAGGGGGTTTTAGCACCTAAGACTATATGATTACCGCCACCTGTTCCCGTATGCTTACCATCTAGCATAAATTTTTCAGCCTGCAAACCCGTTTCGCGAGCTGATTCATAGAGAGACTCAGTCTTAGAGACATATTCATCCCAAGACTCACTTGGAGTAATATTAACCTCTATCACACCAGGATCAGGAGTGACTTTTAGCACTTTTATCCTTGAGTCGTAGGGCGGCTCGTAGCCTTCGATAATAATAGGAAGTTTTAATTGCGCTGAAGTTTTTTCGACGATCTGCACGAGAGTCAAGTAATCTTCTATCAGCTCACAAGGCGGCATAAACACATAAAGCTTACCCTTACGAGCTTCCAGACAAATAGCTGTTCGGACGATTTGATCTTCTAGCACATGAATATTATGAATCTTCTGGTCGGGCTCAGGCAAAACCGCTAGCTGACTGCTGTCCGTAGGATCGCGCCGAAAATTAAAACTAGATTCTTCCTTACCTTTATAGATCAAAGAGTTTAGAGGTAGCCTTAGTCCAACAGGTGAATCACCAGGAACTAAATACATCCGCTTAGACCTAAAGCCCCAAGAGCTGGTCTGCCAGACGGTTTCTGAAGCTTTTTTATTAGGATTATCATTAAGCTTGGCTTTTATAGGTAGAGTAAATCCCACAACCTCATCAAGACCTTGAGTGTAAATTTTACGGAGCCTTTCTCTATCAAGCTCGCTATCTAGCTTAGAATCGAAGGGATCCAAATCTGCTGGCAGTTTTTGCTCTTGCGCTAGATAATGAAAAGTGTCTTCATAAGCTGGAACGATGTAATCATGCGGGATTAGAAGGTTATCAGCTAATTGGGATATAAATTTATTAGCGTGATCTTTTGTAAATTTATAATCAATAGTTTCGTCTGCTATCAAGCTCTCGTCTTGCCAAATCTTCACGCCATCCTCACGCCAAAAACAAGAGAGTGACCATCTTGGTAAGGGCTCACCTGGGTACCACTTGCCTTGCCCAAAGTGAAGAAGCGCTCCACTAGACCATTTCGTCTTAAGCTTAGAGATTAATTTAGTTGCTAGAGATTTTTTGGTGGGTCCTAGAGCTGAAGTGTTCCACTCGGGAGCGTCTTGGTTAGCTTGATCCACAAAAGTAGGCTCCCCACCAACAGTAAGGCGCAGATCGTGTTTTTTAAAAAGTTTATCTAGTTTTTTACCAAGGGATTTTATTTCTTCGTATTCGTTATTTAGATAAGGTTTAGTAGTGCGGGGGCTTTGCTCAATACGAGTAATAAGCATCTGGTGGTCAAATTCCACTTCACACATATCAAGAGAACCCGTTATAGGAGCGGCATTCGTAGGATCAGCAGAACAAGCAAGCGGGATAGCACCCTCGCCTACTAGTAATCCCGAGCTTGGATCTAGACCAACCCATCCAGCACCAGGCAAAAACACTTCAGCCCAAGCATGCAGATCAGCGAAATCATCTTCT
>JBILGG010000020.1:0-10888 GCA_044351165.1 Candidatus Caenarcanales bacterium
AAAGCTCCAGATGGAAGAGTTATCCAAACTCCTATGAAAGTAGTAAAAGTAACTGACGCTGAAGTTACTATGGATTACAATCACCCACTCGCTGGAAAAGATCTTACTTTTGAAGTAAAAGTAGTAGAAGTACAACAACCACAAGCTGGTCAGCCTACTGGTCAAGCTCAGCCACAAGCTCAGCCGCAACCACAACAACAAGCGACAGCTCCTGAAGCAACTGCTCAGCCACAAGCCCAAGCAACTGCTCAGCCAGCTACAGCTCAACCGGCTACTGCTCAAAAGCAAGGTTAATAACCACTATTGGCTTATACCCTTTAAAAATCCCTGCTTATGCGGGGATTTTTTTTGCTTTATTTTAGAGTCATAGACTGCATTTCATTTAAATTTTTATCGTACTGCGCTTCGGGCTTAGGACTGGGCTCCATCGCTTTTAATTCGGCCAGCGGATATTCACCAGGAAAACTGTCATAAGTCGGCTCCTCGAGCATCACTACAAGTTTTGTACCTGGCTCCATACGAATATCATCTTTTTCTAAAAAACTTGTAGCTAGCATAAAGCCTCCGACACCACTACCTAAAATAGCAATATTATTGAGCATTCCAGCAATTCCAAAAGTCGCAAAAGGAGCCGCGCTTTGAGTGATATAAAAAGCAGTCGTAGCGCCTCCTATAGCACCAAGTGCTCCGACTTTTTTGGCTTTAGACTTAAAAAGCGCATCTGAATCAGTAACTTTATCACTATTTTTTAGTACCTGAACTTCTTTCACGGAGCCTTTTATAGAGAGCATTTGACGATCTTGACTGCCGGTTTTTGCCGGTAAAGAAACCGTATCAAAGCTCAACTCCACTTTTGGAGCGCGATGCATGCGACCAGGACCTTCTAGCTTACTAATATAACCATGCAAAAAACTATTAGCTGGAATAATCAGGTAATCACCAAGTAAAATATCTTCTGTTACCTGCACCGTGATCAAATCCTTTTCCTGACTGCTTCGTGTGTCGATTGGTGTTCTAAGCTCCACTGGTATTTTCATTCCGCGCGGTAAAAAATATCCTTCAGAGTGGACTATACCACCAGAAAGAGTTGTAGAATTCAAATCCGAACTAGCTTTTGAACCGGCCTTTTTTGCTAAAACTAAATTATTGGCCGAGAATAAAATTATTAAAATAACAAGATTCCTAAGAAAACTTTTGTGCATAATCTTAGAAATCGGCAAAAACTTGAGAGATAATAATAGTCCAAATAACCCAGTCCCCACAATGATTTCTCGTATTATCCACCTAGAATGATAATAGAATACCTAATAGTGGTATATTACTATTGACGCTGATTTAGCGTTACGATGGAAGCATTTTTTTCAATTTTTGCAATTTTTGCCTTGATATTTTTAAACGGAACTTTTGTAGCCGCTGAATTTGCAGTGGCGCGCATCCGCAAAACCCGCATCGATCAAATTGTAGAAAGCCCCGATGATTTTTCCAAATCAGAAGTTAGCGCAGCAAAAATTCTACAAAAAGTTTTATTAAACATAAACGATTATATTTCTGCTTGCCAAGTAGGAATTACGATTTCGAGTCTCACTTTAGGTGCGGTCGCCGAGGCTGAACTAGAAAATTTAATAGCGCCGTTAGTACAAAGTCTAAACTTAAACGTAGCTCCTCATAGTGTCTCAATCGTAATCACCATCGGGATTGTAACATTTTTTCATGTGATACTGGGCGAAGTAATCCCCAAAAATTTAGCTATTATAAACGCCGAAAAAGTTTCTTTTAGCTTGGTTTATTTTTTACAATTCCTGCATTTAGTTTTTAAACTGCCGATCCAGATTCTCAATGGCTGTTCTAGATTGTGTTTGAGAATTATTGGTGTCGATATGAATTTTACTGATGACGCTCATAGCGAAGATGAGCTAAAGATGATTCTCAGTGCCTCTCAAGCCCAGGGAGTTTTAGAAGAGGAAGAAGAACAGCTAATCCAAAATGTTTTTGAATTCAATGATACAATCGCCCGCGACATCATGGTCCCGCGATCAGATATATTTTTTATAAGTTCAGCTCTAAGTATCGAAGAAGCTGGCGTAGAAGCTTGTAAGACAAGCTACGCGCGCTTTCCAATTTTTGAGGGGCGCGTGGATAATATTATCGGTTATGTAACCATAAAAGACATCTTAAGATCCCATCAAAACGGGGCTTCCAAAAACAATATCAAAACTATTCTTACTGATATTTTAAAAGTTTCAGATGGGATTTATATCATCGATCTAATTAAATTGCTCCAAGAAAAACGCAGGCAGATGGCTGTGCTGATCGATGAATTCGGCGGTGTGAGCGGGCTTGTAACTGTAGAAGACATTGTCGAAGAGATTTTTGGCGAGATCGTAGATGAAGGCGATAAAGAAGAACAAAAACCAATAGAAAAAATTTCTGATAGGGAGTTTTTAGTGGATGGTCTGGTGAATATTCAAGATCTAAATGATGAGATCGGCACTGATTTTATTTCTCAGCGCTTCGACACCCTCGGTGGTTATGTTTTTGGGCATATCGGGACTGAGCCGCATGCTGGCGATTTTATAGAAGTAAATGGCTACAAGCTAACTGTCGTAGAGCATTTTAAAAATAGAGTGCGCTTAGTAAAAGTTACTTTGCCAGCAAGTAAAACAGCTGACATAAATTAAATTTTATTTTTTTCATATTGACAATTAACTTGCTCTTAATAGAAATAAAGTAATTTCTTGCTAAAGGAGATTCACAAAATGAAAAATAAAATAGCCGGAATAGGAAATGTTTGTTTAGCCTTATTACTTTTGATAAGTGTAGGTGCTAAAGCAAACGCAACAGCAATACAAATAGGACTGAAAGCAAGTGCTGTACCTGATTCTATCGCAATCGGTGTATCATCTGTTACTAGAGCTTCAGGAGCAATTGCTGTAGGATTTAGATCAGCATCTTTCGGCAAAAATTCTGCTGTTCTTGGTTATAATTCTATAGCCCGTAGCAGTGGTAACGTTGTACTTGGGGAAAATCTTGTCGCTGATGGAGAGGGATCTATTATATTAGGAAGATCACAAGAAGGCTCTCCAATTGCAAATAGCGTGCCTAATAGCTTTGCTGTAAACTTTTTTAGTAAAACACCCACTCTCTTTGTTGCTGGTGGTCCTAATAATGTTGCAGGCAGAGTCGGAGTCAACACAAACACACCAACAGCTACTCTTGATGTTAGGGGTGATATAAGTTCAAATTCTCTAAAAACCAACACTTTGACAAGTGCTGAATTAGTTTCTAAATCTGCAAAAACCGACACATTGACAAGTACTGAATTAGTTTCTAAATCTGCAAAAATTGACGCATTGACAAATGCTGAATTAGTTTCTAAATCTGCAAAAATTGACGCATTGACAAATGCTGAATTAGTTTCTAAATCTGCAAAAATTGATAATATTTCAAGCAATTCTGCAAAATTTGAAAATATTTCAAGCAATTTAGCTACTCATGGCGAAGCCAAGATTAAATTTATTGATTCAGAAAGTGTCCGATCTCAAAATGTGGTTGCAAATAAAATGATAAAAACTCCTGAGATTTCGTCTAAAAAAATTCAGACTACTGATTTACTAGCAGAGGATATCAAATCCAATGTAATTAGTAACGCGAGAACCTTTCTAAAACACTTAGATGTATCCGATGCTGCCAGTGAAAGTAAAGGAAAAGAAGATTTGGCAATACTATCTGCGCACCTTGATACTAGCTTTGATTCTAGTTCTAGTAAAGATGAAGAACAACTCAAAATGCTTACAAATAATAAGATGAGTACAGAAAAAGAAGCAAAAAAATATTATTCACTCTATGAAAACGAAAAATCAAAAATTCATATTTAGCTAAATATGACATTAACTTAGATAAAAATATAAACTCTATGGATGCATTGATTATTATTAATTTTCTAAGTTCCAACTCAAATCTATCTGAATATTATTTGAATCTGTACGAAAAACATGCGTCAATTGTAAGCGATCTTGAGAGACAAATTGATGAAATACTCAAAGGTGCTGGATTGGCTGCAAGAGTAGGTGTGGGAACCAGAACTCCTCAACAAACTCTTCATATCAACGGCGCAGCAAGACTAGAACCACTCGAAGTTGCTCCAATAAACGCATCTATGGGTGATTTATATATGGATAAGTCTGGTGCCCTTTGTGTTTACATCTATTCTTGGGAAGTCGTGGCAGGTAAAGGATATTGTAATGAAGACTTTATAGTACATCCGTGGCCAGAAAAACCACTTACCAAAAACTAAACCTTAGGATATTAAAAAACAAAAACAAAACCCTATAGTAATACTATAGGGTTTTGTTTTTTTACTTAAAACACCCCTAAAAACTCGATTTTTTAGTATAATATGTAACGATACGATGCAAGTAAGAGTAGTAATGGATAAAATTGGCATGGCCGCAAGTTCGATTTGTGCGGTGCACTGCGCGCTTGCTCCTGTATTGATTACACTTGCTCCGCTCGTGGGCCTGGGATTTATTTTTGAAGAAAAATTTGAGACTACTGTAATTTTATGCACCTGTGGAATTGCCTTCCTGAGCTTGGTTTGGGGCTTTTATAAAAGCCACCGCAAATTTGAGCCTTTTTATCTTTTAATTCTGGGAGCGGCTTTGATCTATTTAGCTCAAGTTTCTTGGGTCCCTGAGATCTTTCCAGAGCCGTTTTTGATGTTTCTTGGTGGCCTGTCGATCGCGCTTTCGCACTACATCAACCTCAAGCTTTGTAATCATTGTCATAGTTGCGACAAGCACTAAATTATATAAATACGAGTTTTAGGTAGAAGAAAAAATAATTTCTATGAGTGCTATTTATTAATAGTCAATAAGCTAAGTTATTAAGTTCTTTTAATTGATCGATTAATTAAGCTGAAAAGCACTCAGCATTTGGATTTTATGAAAAAATTGTAGAAAATAAGATTTTTATTAGGGAAAAATACCTTGATAGAGAATTTAAAAAGTTCTATATTAAGAAGACACGAAACCTAGATTAAGTGTTTAAAAGAAATTTTTTAGAATTCTTACACTAGATCTGGAACCCGGCCCAAAATTAAGCGTCATAGAAGATACTTAAACATTGAGCCAAAAACAAAAACCCTATTTTGCTAGGTTTTTTGTTTAGTTAACAAGGAAAATTCATGACCCTACAAACCGCCAAAATCGAAGACAAACTCACCAGCTCTAACGAGCTTATGGAAGCCAAAAAAGGTCTCCAATTAAGCCCAGCCTACCAAGGCGAAGTCGTAAGAAGCAATATGACTCTTATTGATGATTTTGATGCCATAGATCTAGTTAGCGCACCAAAAGAAAAATCTGCTAATCACGGGATTTTAAAGGCTCGCGAATACTATAAACCTTTTGAATATCCCCAGTTTTTTGAATACTTCAAGCTCCAGCAACAAGCGCACTGGCTACCTACTGAAGTGCCGATGGCTGACGATATCGTCGATTTTAAAGCGAAGCTAACCGCTCAAGAATCTAACTTAATTATCCAAGTCCTGCGCTTCTTTACCCAGGGCGATCTAGAAGTCCAAAACAACTATAACCAGCACCTGGTAAAAGTGTTTCCTAAACCCGAGATAACCATGATGCTGACAGCGTTTGCGGCGATGGAGACCGTGCATGTTTGGGCTTACTCGCATCTTAATGACACTCTTGGCTTACCAGAAGTGGAGTACAAGGCTTTTCGTGAGTACGAAGCCATGAAAAACAAGTATGAGTATCTCCAAAACTTTTCTATCGACACCGAAGAGGATATAGCCCGCAATCTAGCTGTGTTTGGTGGCTTTATGGAAGGAGTCGCTTTGTTTGCAAGTTTTGCGATCTTGATGAATTTCCCAAGAAGAGGCTTGCTCAAAAATGTCGGTCAAATCATCACTTGGTCTATCCGCGATGAATCCCTCCACTCAGAAGGGGTCTGCGCCTTGTTTAGAGAATTCATAAAAGAAAGACCGCACTTGTGGACTCCAGAATTCAAGCAAAAACTCTACGATGCTTGCAATGACATGGTTTTACTCGAGGATAATTTTATTGACACTTGTTTTGCGCTTGGCGCAGTCGAGGGTCTCTGCCCTAATGACGTAAAAAAATATATTCGCTATGTCGCTAATAGACGCCTCAATGATCTGAATCTAGATGCGCTCTACGACGTAAATGAAAACCCTCTGCCTTGGCTAAATCTAATGATTAACGGTAAAGAGCACGCTAATTTCTTTGAGACCCGCGCCACTGAATACGCAAAAGGCGCAATTATTGACGATTGGTAAACTTCAGCCCCTAATCATCAGGCTCAATTACAGTCACTTCTACTTTTTGAAATTTTTTAGAGTTTTTTCTAGACTTAGTTGAGAGATTTGTGTCTAAAACACCAGCAGTAAAGATCCGAGTATCTCTTAAGGATTTAACAGACCATTTAAAGAAAAAAATTGTTAGTTTCAAATTTGAGCGGATTAAAATCTTATTCAAGCGAATTAAGGGATCCAAAAACATTATTCCTCTCCAAAACCCCCAAAAAAGACCATCTAAGATACAAAGAGTTAAAGCACAAAAATTTGATGTAAAATAATAGAATATCTTGAAAAACCCGCCTGGACTAGAAACTATCACCAAACCTTTTATTCAGCTTTTCTCTGGATTTCAGGACTTGGCGCTTTTGGGATTAAGATTAATTCTGGCGCATGGATTTTACGAGCCAGCACTCGACAAAATCCAACACTTTTCTAAGACCGTTAATTTTTTTACTCACCAGCTACACTTCCCTTACCCACTGGCAAACGCGCTTTTGGCGACTGGGTTTGAGGCGCTTGGTGTAGTAGCGCTGGTATTAGGGCTCGGAGTAAGGTTCATCTCTATCCCGCTTATGGTAATTATGGTGGTGGCGATTAATAGCGTACTCTGGGCGCACGGATTTTCTTGCGCGGCAAACGGTTATCAAATAGCCCTTTACTACTTTTTTATGCTGTTTGCCTTGATGGCTTTTGGAGCCGGCAAATACAGTCTGGATGAGAGTTTCTTTAAAAAATTATTTTCTGCTAAATAGATTTTAGGACTTGCTGGGCAATTTCTGGAATTAAGTCAGGAAACTGACTCAAGTTCTTGGTCATAATCACAAAAATAAATTCTCTATTGTTTTTTAGTTTGATATAGCAAGCATCATGACGCACACGGGATGTCCAGCCAGCCTTAGAATAAAACTCCAAAACCGTCTGAGCGACAGGCTCTAAGCCCCGAGCAATAAACTGCACTTGCTCGTCACCAGCATCACCAATAGTCCTTGCTAGTGATTGTAATAATTCTGGATAGTGGTTTTTTATATCTTGCATTATATGCGCTACATCATCGATTCTAAGACTGTTTGAGCCCAAACCCTCTGACTCAAAAACCAGCTGTCGATCCCGGCCATAAGGAGCAAAAGAAAAACATTTATTAGCTAAATTTATTTTTTTGGAGTAGCCACGCTGAATAAAAAAATCACTAATGGATTGGCGCGCTGATTTAAAATTTTTAAAATCTGATAAATCGAGTCGCGGACCAGAAACTGTATTAGTATTAAAATCCACCAACAGCCCCAAAGCATCATTATCAGAGGATCTTAGAGACTCATGAATAGCATCATAAACATCATCCAAGAAATTTCTCTCCCCAAAACCAGGAGTCTTAGGATTTTTTTCTTTTATGAGCTCTGGAAGTCTTTGCTGAAGACGCACTTTAGCAAGGTAGGCATCAAATAATTTAATCAGGCTTGCTGGGTAATAATATTCTTGCGGAAATAAATTTTCGGTTTTTATAAAAGCATTTTCACCGAGCTCCTCCAAATAAATAGAAATATTTATATCTGGATCATGCGAGCCGCGCACAATTTTACAAATCGAATCTTGAATAATAGATTTAAAATCACAAGCCATCATCGGTGGAAACCCTTAATTATATTATTCCCAGGATTTTTATAGGAAAAAACATCAAATTTTTGTTATGCTTATTATGTTTAGCTTATTTGAGGTTAACTTATTAAAATCACTGCACAATATATTAATAAAACAAGGGGATTATTCAATAGGTCTTCTGAAAGAATTATCCAAAAAATTACTGGTTCTAGAAAAATAGCAAAGTTGCTTGCGGGACCAAGAAAAATAGTTTTATTGAAACCGGATCAAAAAAGAATTTTTGAACCAGAAACTGTAATTTACGCACCTTGGGGAGTTAATGTAGAGGGAGAGAATCTTAGTATTTACTCAGGCAGAAGCATAAAAGCAGAAAGCCAACCTGCAAGTGCAAAATTTAGAAGTTTTATGAATATCACTGACCCTAATCTTCAAAACATTAAAAATAAAGATTTGGGGGACTTAAATAAAACTATAAAGTATCTAAAAAACATTTTAAATAGCTTGAAAGATAAAATCAAATACATTCATTCAAATTGTGAAGCAATAAAGAAAGAACTAATCTTAGCACAATACTTTATCCAGTTTATTGATAAAGGATATAATCAACGTAAACCCGATGCATTTCTATTTTTAGTCCATTCTTTTGATCAAATAGTCGCCCATTGCAAAGACAAGGGAATCTTAGAAAATAATTTAGTTTACACACTAGAATATTTAGAGAAACACAAGCTAATGATTTTAGGAGATCAACTAGAGCCTGATCAAATATATGAACTAATTAAGCTATTAGTATATGGTGACCCCAGAGTAAATAATGCTAGTTTTGCTTTAAATATAAATTTTGATAAAAAAAATAAACCTGTATTTAAGACATATAGTGGTTTGTATGATGTTGATGGAATTTATAGATTAACTCAAGAAGATGCTCGTAAAAACTATATACCTCAGGAAACTGAAGAAATTCTATTGACCCAACAAAGAATAGATTTTTTCGTAAATGAAATTCCAAAACTACTAGCAAGAAAGTTTAAAACTCTAGATATTGATAAATTCCGAGACATAACTATCTTGTTAGAAAAAGAAAAAAAAACATGTTAAACAATACATAAAGCCTCTCTATAATAGTTTACCTGTATTCAAGCACGTGATGAGGAAAATCACAAAAAACCGGGCATAATACTCTCGTGAGCATCATCGACCCCACTAGCACGCCGCTTTGTTTATTGACCGAAGGTTTCTTAGCGACAAGGCAAGCTAAAACCGCAACAGGTATTTTAAGATACGGCAATTGGCCCATCAGCTCTGTGCTGGATAGTAGCTGTGCCGGCCAAAAAATCCAAGACATAACTGGCATAGACTGCTCAGCGCCCATAGTATCAAATATCCAAGAAGCTCTAAAGCTCAATCCTAAAGCGCTTTTAATCGGGATCGCTCCGATCGGCGGCGATCTTCCAGATAGCTGGATAAAAATTATCAAAACCGCTATCAGTAATAAAATGCACATTATAAACGGTCTGCATAATTTTTTAGCTGATATTTCTGAACTTAAAAATCTTGCTGATGAGCACCAGGTCATGCTTTGGGATGTACGAGATCCTAGTATTTATAAAGCAAGCAAGGATAATTATGTAGCTAAGCAAAAACCTAACAGCCCAAACACAAAAATTATCACTATGGTAGGTAGTGATTGCAATGTCGGTAAGATGTGCACAGCTCTAGAGCTTCAAAAAGCCGCTCTCAGACAAGGTGTTCCGAGCGGGTTTGTGGCTACCGGGCAAACCGGCATTATGATTAGTGGAGACGGGATTCCTCTAGATAGGATAATTTGTGATTTTGCTAGCGGAGCTATGGAACGAGCTATTGATGCGGTCTCTAGAGATTTTGATCTTAATCAAAAACATTATATTTTTGTAGAGGGTCAGGGCTCACTTCTGCACCCTGGTTATTCTGGAGTTACTCTCTCGCTAGTCCATGGCTCAAACCCTTCTGCCATGATACTTTGCCATAAAGCTGGAATAGAAGAAATTCAAGGCGGCTACAGTGTGAAAATTCCTAACATGAGTAAATTAATTTCAATCTATCAAGAGGCTGTTTCGTGGATACAAGCCAATAACCCAGCTAAAGTAATTGGGATTTCGATTAATACTTCTAATCTTAATGATGATCAAGCGCGCGCTTACCTAGAGAGTATAAAAACCGAAACCGGTCTTGAAAGTGTTGATTTGATTAGGTTTGGCGGGCATGAAAAAATTCTGGCAGGTATCTAAATGAAACTAAACTACAAAGTAATCGAACTAGATCTAGAATTTACCTTCGCTATTTCCCGCGGCTCCAAAAACACATCTCGCACAATTATTCTAGAATTAGAACATCAGCATAACGGCAAAACCACAAAAGCACTTGGAGAGAGCGTTTTTAGTAGATTTTACGGAGAAGACGAAACGAGCGTCAGTAATTTTTATAACCAAGTCATCTCACAAAACCTTCTTAGTAACCTCGATCCGTTTGATAATCAGGAGTTTCAAGCTAGAATCGCTACTATTCCTGGAAATAACCAAGCTGGTAAAGCCGGTCTAGATATGGCTCTCTGGGATTTAAGGGCTAAATTAGTTAATTTACCTCTGTATAAATTCTTAGGTTTATCAGCCTCAAGAGCTCCCAAGACTTCTTACACCATAGGTATCGCTGATCTTGAGACCATGAAAACCAAGACCCTGATTGCTCTTGAGCGTGGCTACGATATCCTAAAAGTAAAACTCGGCACCGATAATGATATCCAGATTATGAAGACTATCCGCCAGTCCGCTCCCCAAGCCAAAATCAGAGTCGATGCCAATGCCGCTTGGAGCCTTGATCAAGCGATCAAAACTCTTAAGGAGATAAAAGATTTTGATATAGAATTTGTAGAAGAGCCGCTTAAGCTAGAATCCAGTCCTAGTGACTATCTAAGCTTATTTGAGC
>JBILGG010000202.1:0-3293 GCA_044351165.1 Candidatus Caenarcanales bacterium
AAGGATATATTTCTCCTTATTTCGTTACTGATTCTGATCGCATGGAAGCTAATCTAGAAGAGGCTTTTGTACTTTGTGTAGACAAGAAGATCAATATCGCTCACGATCTAGTACCTGTACTAGAAGGTGTAGCAAGATCAGGCAGACCACTCCTTATCATCGCAGAAGACGTTGAGGGAGAGGCTTTGGCGGCTCTTGTAATTAACACTCTTCGCCAAGTAATCAGAGTAGCGGCTGTAAAAGCTCCTGGATTTGGTGATAGACGCAAAGCTATGCTTCAAGATATCGCTATCCTTACTGGAGCTAAAGTGGTTTCTGAAGATCTTGATATGAAGTTGCAAGACCTCACTCTTGAAGATCTAGGAATCGCTCGCAAAGTAGTTGTTAACAAGGATAAGACTGTTATCGTTGCTAGCGACAAGACCAAAAAAGAAGTTCAAGCAAGAATCGCTCAGATCGAAAAACAAATCACAGAGTCTGATTCAGACTACGATAAAGAAAAACTTCAAGAGCGCAAAGCAAAACTTTCAGGCGGCGTAGCTGTCATTAAAGTTGGCGCGGCGACTGAGCCTGAGCTAAAAGACAAAAAACTCAGATTAGAAGATGCGCTTAACGCGACTAGAGCGGCTGTCGAAGAAGGCATTATCGCTGGTGGTGGAACTGCTCAAGCAAAAGCTTCTAAAAAATTAGAAGCTAGACTTTCTGAGTTCGAGGGCGAAGAAAGACTTGGCGCTGAGATCATAGTAACTGCGCTTCGCAAGCCAATCCAACAAATCGCTAACAATGCTGGTTTTTCTGGAGAGGTAGTCCTAGAAAGAGTTCTAAGCGAAAAAGACGAAAACATCGGCTTTAACGCTGGAATCGGACAGTACGTGAATATGTTTGATGCTGGTATCGTAGATCCGGTAAAAGTTAGCAGAGCATCGTTACAAAACGCTGTTTCTGTAGCTGGTCAAGTTCTTCTTACTGACGCTATTGTTGTTGAAGTAAAAGAAAAAGAATCTGCAATGCCTGCTGGCGCTGGCATGCCTGGCATGATGTAATTTAATCGAGTAGAAACCCCTTATTTTAATAAAAAAATAAGGGATTTCACTTATTACAGGATGCTATTATTAATTTGGATCTGAAAATTATTCATTTAATTTTCACGAAACCGTAAATCGTATTTCGGGATCCCTCGGTGCCTAGGCCCCAAAGAGTTTTTAAACTCTTAAATCCTAGAAAACTTTTGCAAACCTATATGTTTGCAAATAGGGTGTGAATAAATTTAGGGATCTTTTAGCGGGGGTCCCTTTTTTTTTGGGTAAAAAGTATTAGTGCCATGAGCCACATACTCAAAAAAAATTTGATTCTTTTTTTTATTGTAATAGGTTCTTTGTTCTTGGGGATCCAAGGTGGCATCGTAAAAATTCATTTGGACAGTGAGTTTTCTCAAACCTTACAAAACAAAACTTATTTTTTGCATGCTGTTTATCAAGGGTTTTCTAGCATTGAGCTAAAAATCAGACAACTATATTTTAATGAAGACGCCGACCTTACAACTATAGAATTTATGCAACAAAATTCCCAATCGGCTCTCAGCCTATATTTGGTGGCAAGTATTTTTTGCATTATTGGGATTTTAGCGTGCTATTTTACTGGCAAAAAACTTTTTGGAGAAGCTGAAGGACTAGTCTCTGCCTTAGTTTTAGGGACTTCTTTTATGTGGAGCACCTATCTACATTATCCAACTGTAGATTTACCGGTGACAGCTCTTTGTGCACTTTGTTACCTGGCTATGATTAGTTCTAAAAATTTGGATATTTATGATCGCCTTTTAATTGCGGTTTTACTTGGTATGGCAATTATTACCAAATACGCTGGAGCATTTCTTTTGGTGCCTTTTTTGATACTGTATTATGATCCTAAAAATCTCAAAAAAACTTTTCTTGATCTTAGTTTTATGATCGTTACCAGTTTGGGGATTTTTGCATATTTTATGCTGGGTAAGATTAGCGTTATTGATCAAACCATTATGAATGAATATGAAGCCCTGTTTAATAGCGGGTTTATTGGTTTTGAAAACAAAAATGGACATACTTTTATTTACCATCTTCAACATACCTTAGGCACTGAATTTGGTTTATTAAGTAGTTTGTTTGCCATAGCCGGTATATTTTATGCCAAGAAAAGATTAGATTCAAGAATTTTTTGGAGCTTGGTTTCTTTCCCTTTAGTAATTTATCTAATCATGGGGTCTATGATGTTAGAAAATCCAAGATATATAATGCCAATTATTCCTTTTGTGGCTGTTTTATCAGGGCTTGGTATAGTTCGCACTAGTGAATTAATAGCAACAAGACTAAAACTCCCAAAATCAATCCTTATCTGCGTTCTATCAGTTATTTGTGTCGCTTGGGGTATAAATATGACTTGGTATCATAATGGTCTTCTAGCTAAGCCTGGTACAGAAAAAAATCTTGGGAAACTTTTAAACAGTTTAAAACCTAAAGCAAATAAGATTATTTATCAGCCTTTGCTAAGATTTTTGCCTTATGGTTTTAGAAATATCAAGCATCGAAAAAATAAAAATTTATTAGATTGTAACGCCAAAAAACATATTAATGTAAAAAAACTATTTTTTAAAAAATCCAAAAACATTCTTGCCATAGATAGCTTTTGGACTGATTCTTTCGTTTACGATTGGCATTTTCAATGTCCAGATTCATCTAGAAGAGCATTTGAAAATTTTGAGGATCTTGAATTATTCATTATTAGCCCGTTTTCTATTCCTAAAGAAAAAGTTCCGTATTCTCATGAATCAATATTTTCTCCTAAGCCGCCTGATCTTTTTTTTAGAAAATCAAATGGCCTTTATTATGAATATTTCATCTTAGATAAATCTTTAGCAGATGAATTTGAAAAAAAAGCCAAAAAGTTTAAGATTAATTACCAACGCACAAAAGGCAAAAACTCTTTTTACTTTAATAAAATCCAAGGTTATGTAGAATGAAAATGGTCGGGGCAGCATGTGAATTGATGCCAAAGGCTTCAATTCAAGTCACAAAAAAAACCTAGATAGGTTCAAATCCTGATTAGGATAATTATTATTAAAAATGGTCGGGGCAGCATGTGAATTGAAGCCAAAGGCTTCAATTCAAGTCACAAAAAAAAACCTAGATAGGTTCGAATCCTGATTAGGATAATTATTATTAAAAATGGTCGGGGCAGCATGTGAATTGATGCCAAAGGCTTCAATTCAAGTCACAAAAAAAACCTAGATAGGTTCAAATCCTGATTAGGATAATTATTAT
>JBILGG010000204.1:0-3285 GCA_044351165.1 Candidatus Caenarcanales bacterium
CGAGTTTTTTTACTTTTTCTTTTGGGATTTCAAGCATTAAAGCTAACTCCTCAAAACTATACATCTTTTGGTTTTCATCCTCTAATAATCCATAACGCAAAATCAAAATACTCTGCTCTTCATCAGAAAGATCATTAATAATGTTTTTCAGCTCATTTCTAAGAAGCATGGCTGTTGCATAGCGGTCTGGAGAATCCCAGGTGCCTTGGCTTTCGATAAAATCAGCGATGGTAACGCTATCGTCACTATCGCCGACCTTGGTCGATATCGAAATAGTCTTCATGTGTAGGTTTTGGATTTCGCTGAGTTTTTCGCGACTGATTTCAAGCACAGCCATCAGCTCTTCGTCAGTAGGAGCGCGTCCCAGCTTATTAGTCATATCAGCGATAACTTTTCTAAGTTTAGAAGCGTGCTCTATCATATGCACAGGAATTCTAATAGTGCGCGATTTATCAGCGATCGATCTGCTGATCGCTTGCCGAATCCACCATGTAGCAAAAGTACTAAATTTATAACCGCGACCAGGATCGAATTTGTCAGCGGCTCGCATTAAGCCCATATTACCCTCTTGAATCAAGTCCAGGAGCTGGATATTGTTAGAGGCGTATCTCTTAGCGATACTAACGACCAGCCTTAAATTAGCCTGCACTAATTTTCGTTTAGATTTTTCACCGATGACTCCGCCCTTGCGAATGGCTCGTGTGATATTAATTTCTTCTTCGTTATTGAGAGTCGGGATTTTTCCTATTTCTCTCAAATATAGATAAACACTGTCTTCTGAAAGTTTTTTGTCTTTTTTCTTACCACCAAAATTAAGTTTGTCTTTTGCTTTTATTTCGGTTTCTAAATCTTCTATGTCTTCGATTTCTTCGGGATCACGAACTGAAATATCAGTATCTAAATTCTGCTCAAAAAATTCTGTCTCCAAAAGATCTTCATCTGATGGATCGGCATCAAGATCAAAATTATTTTGTGGATCGCTGTTTTTTTTCACCGTTAAAAAAGAGGTATATTAATAATTTACCCTTAATTTAGATAGTTTAACCATAATACAGATTGCTGGTTTTTTTAGCCCTGTGTAGTCTCTTTTATTTTTACCAGCTTGGTTATTATCTCAAGAGCGACTTGCATTTCCTGGGTTGTATTAAAGCGTGATAAAGATAATCGGATGGCGCGATCGGCAATCATGGGCTCTACCTGGCAGGCTCGAAGCACATAAGAAGATAGGATCTCGGAGCTCGCTGTCGATTTATTAGAGGTGCAGGCGGAGCCCGAGGAGGCGCAAATACCAGCCAAGTCTAATTGCAAAAGAAGTTCTTCGCTTTTTAGCTTGGAATCCAAAAAACTAATATTTAGATTACCAATTACTCTTTTGGAAAAGTCTTGGGGTCCGTTTAAAGCAAGTCTATAATTAGCTTTTAGCTGATTATAGAATCCTAGGCTAAGCTCATAAATATTTTTAGAGTGGTTTATAGTGCTAGCTAGTTCTATTGCTTTTAAAAAACCGCAGATGCCGGCTAAGTTCTCCGTACCGGAGCGCAAACCCAGCTCCTGAGAGCCTCCTAACATATAAGCAGATTTCTTGAGGTGATTATTTTCTTGGATATTTTTACTAATAAACAAAGCCCCCACGCCTTTTGGGCCATGGAGTTTATGAGCGCAAAAACTAGCAAGATCTATTTTTAGTTTTTTAAAATCCAAATGATGTTTAGAAAAAGTTTGAACGCAATCACTATGAAAAATCACATTATCAAAATTTTTAATCAGCTCACTAATCGCTTCAAGATTCTGAATCGTGCCTATTTCGTTATTTCCATGCATGATAGATAGAAGAACTTTCTGTGAGCGGTTTTGCTTGAGTAAAGAATGTAATTCATCAAGATCAATAAAACCTTCTTTATCCAGGCTTAACCACAAGATCGGCTTGGCACTTGCTTTTGCTGGCTCAATTACAGAAGCGTGTTCTGAAGGACTTGTGATGATTAGATCGTAATCCAGCATCTCAAAAACAGCATTATTAGATTCTGTCGCGCCGCTAGTAAAAATGATTTCGCCTGGTTGGACATTTATGGATTCAGCAAAATTTTTTCTACAGGATTTTAAAAGTGCTTGAGACTTAAAACCCAGACTATGAAGGCTACTTGGATTAGCGAAGTAATCTTTACTAACGGCTAAAAGAACTTCCAGCACTTGAGGGTCAAGAGCAGTAGTCGCGGCATTATCCAGATAAATCGCCATCAGATTAATTCTAATATTAGCAAAATCAACTCAAAGCTTCCTGGTATATTATTAGCACTATGATCCCTTGGTATAACTTAATAAACAAACTGGTTTTAGTGTTAACAGGTGTTTTAAGTTTTTTGGGATTAGGGGATTATCCTAATATAAACTTTAAAACCCCTCCAAACGTGATTTTCATTCTAGCTGATGATCTAAATGACAAGGTAGGATTTTTAAACGAACCTTACAAAGCCTATACACCAAATCTCAATGCTCTTGCTGGTTTGAGTGCAAATTTTAAAGATGCTCATGCTGCAGCGACTGTTTGCAATCCATCCAGATTAGCGATACTTAGCTCTCGCCAGCCCTTCAACACCGGTGTTTATGAGCTTTATCCAGCTAAAGCTTCTGAGCAAGCAATCAAAAAACTAAAACTTCCAATAATTATGGATAGCTTTAGAAACAATAATTATCTAACGGCTGGGACAGGCAAGATTCTGCATTGGGGCAATGATAGTACTAAATACTTTGATGAATTTTTTGAAACCAGCTCTAGTCATGATACTCAAGAGGATCGCATAAATCCTAATTGGAAAGCTTGGGACAAGCCCGAAAATTTACTCAGCGATGCTCGTAAGACCCAGTGGGCAAAAGACTTCCTAGCACATAAGCATAAAAAACCTTTTTTTATGATGATAGGATACGAATCTCCACATCTCCCTTGGATAGTCCCGCAAAAATATCAGCAATTAAACTCTGCTGAGATAAATATAGATTTTAAAAATAATTGCGATGATCTTGATGATCTTGATCCCAAAATTACTTCACTATATTTACGGCATATCAATGAAATGCAAAAAATTATTAGTGATAAGCGTGGTGATCAAGCAATAAAAGCATATTTATCAAGCGTAAGTTTTCTGGATGCTCAAATCGGCTCTCTGATTGAATCTCTAAAACAAAATAATTTGATGAATAATACGATTATTATAATTACGAGTGATCATGGTTTTCATCTATCAGAAAAATGTTTAATGAGAAAAAAAACATTATGGAAGGAATCTT
>JBILGG010000205.1:0-3281 GCA_044351165.1 Candidatus Caenarcanales bacterium
TACTTCTATTAACCACCGTATATATATTACTTTATTATGAGCGAATCAATGATAGAAATTAGAAACCTTTACAAATCTTACGGTGATAATTTGGTTTTAAATGACATAAATATAGATGTACCTAAGGGCTCTATTCTGGCTCTTATCGGTTTTTCTGGATCTGGTAAAAGTACTCTACTTAAAATTCTTGCAGGGCTCACGCCCGCTGATTCGGGCCAAATCAAAATGTACAGCAATAAAATCGGAATGGCGTTCCAGTATTCAGCACTTTTTGATTCGATGAATGTTACTGATAATGTAATTTTTCCTTTGGTTGTAGGCGAGAATATAAAATCTATCCCTAGTGAAGAATATCTAAAAGAGCTTGCCATCAAAAAGCTTCAGCTGGTGGGCTTACAAGGTGTTGAGGATTTATATCCTAGTGAGCTCTCTGGCGGAATGAAAAAAAGAGTGAGCTTCGCGCGCGCTGTTATAAATGACCCTGAAATAATTTTTTTTGACGAACCCACTGCTGGATTGGATCCTGTGGCTAGTACCATTATCGAAGATTTGATTACCAAGCTCCAGCAAGAAACTTCTGCTACAAGTATCGTCGTAACCCACCAGGCAAGCACCATTAAGCGCACAGCCACTCAAGTAGCGATGCTATTTAATGGCAAGATCGTGTGGACCGGCACTCCTACTGAACTTTTCGACGAGAATAACCTAAACCCTTTTGCCAAGCAGTTTAGAGAAGGCAGTGTAGCTGGACCGATGGAGATTTTGGTCTAATTACCTAATCGATTTCTTTTCCACCAAAAATACTAACACCAGCGCTTATAACTTCGCTGAGTTTATCATCAGCGCGCGTATTGCACGGGGTGCTGATTTGATCAAGCTGTGGAGCTGGTTGAGCTACTGGAGCTTGTGGTTTTGATTGAGGATTAGAATCACTGGCTAGAGTTTCATTGTTTTCAATTTTCATCGTATGAAGTTCTTGATTTATAACTTTTGAGAACTCATTTAGAATTTGTTTGGATTTCTGTTCGAACCTCGCTTTCCAACCTGCAAAAGCAGGCGGTTTAACCCCAAGAGCCAAATGCAGGACGCCGTTATCTATACTCAAAACTTGAGTTTTAACACTTTCAAGAAAACCTTTTGTATTAGGTTGCAAAAGTTGAACGTAATCGTTTAAATTACTCGGATTGTTGGCATTTTGCTCAAACCCTATAGTGGCACTATAGGGTTTGGCAGATGAGCTTGCTTGGCGAGCAGAAACTGGCTCAGGGATTGACTTAGACCCTGGCGCTGGCATAGTTGGTCTATTAATCTGGCTTGGAGCAGAGTTGCGTGGATTTTTGAGAGCTTGCTCAAGTTCGTTAATCCTTCTCATTAGATCGCGGGCCACAAAAATATCAGCTCTATTGCAAATTTTTAGAAGACCGGCTCTGAGAAGGTTTTTATTTTTGGCTCCTTGCTTAAGACGATACTCCAGATCCGTTAGTGCTTCCAGAACCTGAACTAGTTCATAATTCTCTATACCTTCAGTTTGACACAGGGATTGGGTTTCAGAGACATATTTATTTTTGAGATCAAAACCGTTTTGGGCTTCAAGCACTCGCAGCATAAAATCCGCTAACTCAGTAACGATATGAACAGGATCTTTACCTTGTAAAATGAGGGTGTTTATAGAAGCAATAGAACCGGAAGCATCTCTTGATAGCACCGCTCTAGCCAGCTCAGAGAGCTCAAGAGCTGGAATTCCACCAAGGACTTCATGGATTTTTTCTTCTGAAATAATTTCTGTGTCTGTAGAAAAAACACCAATTTGATCAAGCAAGCTAAGTGCATCCCGCATCGCACCGTCCGAGTGCTCCGCAATCAGCTCAAGAGCAGACGCACTGATATTAATATTTTCAATTTTAGAAACATATTCCAATCTTTCTAGACAATCTTTTATAGTGATCGGGCGAAAACGCAATTGCTGACAGCGACTAGAGATAGTCTTAGGGACCTTATCTACTTCAGTAGTCGCCAGAATAAAAACCACATTGCTGGGAGGCTCTTCAATCACCTTCAAAAGCGCATTAAAAGCGGCAGGAGAGAGCATATGAACCTCGTCAATAATATAGACACGATACTTGCCATTAACACTTGCAAGATTAACCTTCTCGACGATTTGGCGGGCGTCATCCACGCCACCATGGCTAGCGGCATCGATCTCGACTACATCTATGCTCGAAGAGTTAGCGATCGACACACAGCTCTCACAAACTCCGCAAGGCTGAGTGGATGGCGACTTCCCATCAAGAGCATTAGGGCAATTAAGAGATTTGGCAAGAATTCTTGCAGAGCTGGTTTTACCAGATCCACGAGGACCTGTAAGCAAGTAGGCATGCACAATTTTACTATTGTTAATAGCGTTTACAAGTGTCTCTTTAACAGAGTTTTGACCGAGAACATCCTCGAGTTTTTGGGGTCTATATTTTAAAAATAACGGCTCATAACTAGCAAAGCTCATAAGCTCTATTGTAGCAAACTAGTGATTAGCATTAACAAAGGCGGCAGTCCCCTCGTACAATTGCGCTACAAAATCAGGATCCAAGCGCAAATCAGTCATTTGAAATTTTTTGAGCATCTCAGGATCCAATAGAGCGCGAACAGCTCTTCTTAACTCAAATTCATCCATATCTTTAGAATCTATTTCTGCAAGTATACGGGCCAATTCCAAAACAGCATTAGCTAAGCTAAACTCCTCGTCTTGCCAATCAAGAAATTGCTTACTTAAAATCGAATAGATCGTTTCTGGCAATCCATAACTTTTTATGATTTCACAAGAAAGTTCAATACTAGAAATCCCAAATATTTTTTTTTCGGCTTTTAATCTTTCTTGGTAATTCAAAATCTGATCTATACCTGCATATTTATCCCGGTAAAACATTTTGAATATAAGCTGTCCTGAAGACATCATCAGACCGGAGATGTAAACATCACTTTGAAAATTTTGATTCAAACCTAGTTCCAGAGCGATTCTTTCTGCGGTGTATGCAAGAAAAACACTTTTATACCAAAGCTCTAAATCCACAAAAACTTTTTTGGCAGCAATCATAAAAGTCAGACTGCGTAATTGAAACATACCAATAACATTTATAGCCTCTAAAATATTTTGAACTCTTCTGGGCAAGCCTAAAGCCGCTGAATTAACTAGTTTGAAAACATTGGTATAAAGTACGTCATCTTTTTTAACAAGCAAAGCTATTTCGTCGCGTGAAACATTTATATCTTCAACCTTGCTAATTAAT
>JBILGG010000021.1:0-10711 GCA_044351165.1 Candidatus Caenarcanales bacterium
ATCTCTAGAGATATAAGCATGCCTAAAGAAATATAGCGGTTTATGTCTTTGATTCAAAATGTTGTATTCGTTTAGAGCTGAATTTTCAAGGGATTTCGCTAAATCATTATCGCTTTTAAGCTCTTGGTCAATATATCTATCTAGAACTTTGTTTTTTAGTTGTTCTGATTTTATATAGAAGCTAATGTCCATAAGGGTTATATTGTTGCTACTCAAAAAAGCATTAAAGTGATCCATTCCACCCCAGTTTTCTGCCATTTGATAAAGTGATTCTTGAAAATCAATATCGGGTATATCTATTTGTTCAGTTTGTGCGATTTCAAACAATTTTTTTCGTGTGTCAAAGTCATTTTTTATTCTGGGGGCAATGATTTCATTGAAATATTTTGAGAAATATAAGTTTTGTTTAAATCTTTCCTTGAGTTCAAACTCTTTAATGAAGCTCTTTTCAAGGTAGTCCCCAAATTCATCTATAGTCTTAAAATTTTTTTTAATATAGATTTGCCAAGCTTTATTTACCTCATCATCGCTAATTCTTTGATTATTATTATTCATATAATCCAAAATCATATTTCTCTTATCCAATACCGCATTTAATTCAGCTCTTGTCGCAGATAAATTCGCCACTATTTCTTTTTCAAAAAATTTTCTATAAAGTTCTATGAATTTATTGGAATCAACTTGCTCAACATTAATAACCACAGCGAACCCAGGCTGGGCAATTAATATAGACACTATTGCGATCCATTTTTTTATCATGATACATCAACTATTTTAAACTGGTCTTCTTAATTTGACATGGTATTTGAATTGTTCTTTTAGGTATTGAAGAATCTCAATTTTCAAACACCCCCCTATTAGGGGTATTGGAATAATTGACAAATACTCTTTTGAGAAAATAACTATTTTTTATTTGTGAAAAATTAAGGAGACCAGTTTAAAGGAGTCAAGGTTTGGCGTTTCCAGCCACAACAATTTCCTTAAGAGTCTCAATAATATTCTCCGCCTCAATACCACTAATCCTAAAACTAATTACTCCACTAGAATTCAGCGCCCCAACTGCTCCAGACTTAAAGCTCAGGCGAGACTGTAAAAACGCAGATAATTTTCGTTGGACCGGCAGCCAGGTTTGGAGTCTAAGATTAGTGCTAATCCGTATCAAATCCCCTTCCTGAGTAATGCTTGATACCCCATGTTGGTTAGCCAGAATTTTCAATCGACAAATTTCTATTAGATTATTAGCTTCATGAGGAATTAACCCAAATCTATCTTGCCACTCGTTGACCAGGTTATCAAGACTATTTTGATCTTTACAAATCGAGAGCCGCTTATACTCATTCATTCTTTGCTTCTTGTCACTTATCCAGTTTTCTGGGAAGTAAGCATTAATCTTAATATCTACTACTGTATTTCTCTCAAGGTTATCGGCTTCGATATTACCCTTCATCTCTTCTATAGTATCGCTCAAGATTTTACAATAAAGATCAAAACCCACCGAAAGCATATGTCCGTGTTGCTCAGCTCCAAACACATTACCCACACCTCGAATTTCCATATCTCGCATAGCGATCTGATAGCCAGAGCCAAGCTTAGTGAGCTCTCTGATTGCTTTTAGTCTTTCTCTTGCTGTATCAGACATCTCGCCGTCCGGTCTATAAAGAAGGTAAGCATAAGCCTGAACATCAGATCGTCCCACTCGTCCTCGCAGTTGATAGAGCTGTGATAGCCCGAATTTATTAGCGTCATTAATTATAATAGTGTTCGCATCTGCGATATCTAGTCCTGTCTCAACGATTGTCGTGCAGACAATTACGTCAAATTCATTATTAACAAAAGCAAACATCACATCCTCAAGTTCTCTATCTTTCATCTGACCGTGAGCGATTCTGACATGTGCTTCTGGAACCAACTCCTGGACTATATAAGCGATGCTCTCGATATTTTCAACTCGGTTATGCACAAAAAACACTTTGCCGCCTCTTTCAAGCTCGTGTAGGATTGCATTTCGCACAAGTGAATTTTTGTACTCCCCTACAAAAGTTTTTACGGGCTTACGATTAGTTGGTGGAGTCGAAATCAAGCTGATGTCTCTGATACCCGATAATGACATATGCAAGGTCCTTGGAATCGGTGTCGCTGACATGGATATAACGTCTAGATCTTTTCTGAATTCTTTTAGCCGCTCTTTATGAGAAACCCCAAATCTCTGCTCCTCATCGATGACTAGAAGCCCAAGGTTTTTAAACTGAACATCTTTTTGTAGTAGTCTATGTGTGCCTATGACAAGATCCACTTCCCCAAGTTTTGCTTTGGTTACTACTTCTCTTTGTTCTTTTGCCGTCTTAAACCTGCTCAGCAAGCCAATTCTAATAGGGTAAGGAGCGTAGCGATCGCTAAAAACATTGTAATGTTGCTGGGCAAGAACGGTCGTCGGCACGAGAATAGCTACCTGCTTGCCTTCCATAATTACTTTAAACACTGCTCTTAAAATCACTTCAGTCTTGCCGTAGCCAGCATCTCCGCAGATAAGGCGGTCCATAAGTTTTTCGCTTTCAAGATCATTTTTTATGGCGTCTATTGCTTTTAGCTGGTCTTCAGTTTCGTTATAAGGAAAAGCATCCTCGACCTCGATTTGCCACGGGGTATCTGGCGGATAGATATATCCTTTTTGCTTTTCTCTAACAGCATAAAGATTTATCAAATCCTGGGCGATAAGCTGGACAGATTTTTTGACTTTTTTCTTGGTTCTTTCCCAGTCAGAACCCCCTAGCTTAGAGAGTTTGGGCTTGATGTCTTGATTGACATTAAATTTAGAAAGTAAATTTACTTGATCTACAGGTAGTAGAATTCTGGCTTCATCGGCGTATTCTATTGCCAGATATTCTTGTCTCAATCGTCCTTGATCGAGGACAATAAATTCAGTCCCTTTATACATGCCGACACCATGCTTATAATGCACTACATAGTCACCAGGCTTCAGCTCGGCGATATCAGTGTAAATTTGTTTATTGGATTTTGTGCTTGGGGCGATGTTTTTTTGTCTAGCGACAGCTTGCCTGCTTCTGCCAAACAGCTCTCTATCAGTCAGTATCGTTAGTTTTAGATCAACTAGCTTGCAACCTTCTTCTAGACCGTCTCTCTGGACTATCACCCGAGCAGATTCTAGAGTGTTAGGCTTGGATTCTGTAAAATTAATCTCATCAGGGTTAGTCGATTGGTAAACGCCTTGTATATCCCATTCTTTTAGGATGCCTATGACTCTTTGGGGCTGTTCGCTATAAATTATTACCGTTTGCCCTTCTTTTAACTCTTTGCGGATATATGTGATAAACTCCTCAACCTTACTAGCGAAGCGCTCTGTAGGGTGCGATAGAATTCCATAACTTAAGGTTTTTTCATCGTTACCCTGTTCAAGCATTTGTTCGACAAGAGTTTGGATATAAGTTTTCAGAGGGAATTTTTCAATTGAGTTTTTGATTTCACTATATTCAAAATGAAGCTTGTACTTAAGGCTGATTAATTTATTTTGTTTTATACCATCTTGATAAAGCTCTTCTTGCTTTTTTTGCCAGTCTAAGCTTACGTGAGATAAATCTTGCCATTCATCCAGAATGATTTGAGTGTGCCCAGGAATAAATTCAAATATGCTAGAACCCTCTTGTCCAATGAATTCCCTATAGTATTCCACACCTTCCCAAAACAATTTTGACTCATCAATAAATTTTGGTTTAGAGTCGTTTTCTTCTACTTCAGAGCCCTCGTTATCAACAACTAGATTCTCAAATAATTTTTCTACATTTTCAGAATTGGCTTTAGATTTGATTAATTCGATCAAACCGTCTTCCTGACTGCGAACTATCGAATATCTCGGATGAATAATTAGCTCATCAATTTTCTTAATGGACCTTTGGGTATTAGTACTAAAGCTTCTAATATTTTCTATTTGATCACCAAAAAACTCCAACCTTACAGCATCACCGATCATCGGATAAATATCAAAAATATCTCCTCTGTGACTGAACTGCCCTCGGTTTTCAACCATGGCTAGATTCTCGTATCCCATCAAAACGAGTCTCTCAGCTAATTTTGAGGGATCGATTTCTGTATTTGCAGTTATTACTAACCTGTTTTTTTCAAGTGATTTGGAATTAATATATTTTTGAGCGAGTGCTTTTACATTTATTACAGTAAAACTAGGCTTATTAGATTTCCAATGCTCAATGATTTCGTATTCGCTACTCAGAACGCTAATATCAGAATTTATTTGATCGTATGGAGAAACCTCCTGACTCAAAAAATTAAAAACCGCTTTGTCCTTACAAAGATTACTTATTTCGCGATAAAAAATTTGAGCATCGTGATGGTTTTGGACTATAAACACGACAGGTCGAGTTGAGCGGTTAAACAAACTCGCCAAAACCAAGCTCTTAGCGGAATTGGTCAGCCCATGAATAATCTGCCCGTCTTTAATTAGGTTTTTATAAATTTCCTCGAAGCTATTATTTTTTTGTATAAGGTCTAATATCATTTAGATTTCATTAGCTAAAACTATTACAGCAGGCTTCTTGCCGATTTGGGTCCTTATAATTCTATTCATGTGATCTCTCACTATATCTTGATAGTTATCAAGAGTAGCTTTAGGATTTTCTTCTGCGTGGTTGTGAATTGCATCTACTATATCAGGGCTATTCATTAAGCAAAAAGCCCTCCATTCTTTATTATTAGAGAAGGTACATGCCTTGGCAGAGAAGAAGGGTCCCGAGACAACAGTACCCTTTTTATTAATCGAAAAAGCTACAGTAACAACTCCTTCCAAAGCAAGACTATCACGCTCTTTTACTATTTTATTATCCACATGAAAGTCACGGGAATCATTGAATAATATATCTCCTGTCTCAATATTATTATTTACTTGAAGACTTCCTTGATTGACATAGATCTGATTACCATTGTCCATCAGAAGTACAGAACCAGGATCCTGACCAGCTTCTACTGCGAGGCGAGCATGGCGCGCCAAACAACGAGTCTCGCCCATCCCTGGCACAAAATATTTGGGTCTAAGTAAATTAAACATAAACTTAAGTTCTTCAGCGCAAGCATGCGACTCAGCGTGAAGCTCTGAAGATGGACCACCTAATATTTTGACCTTTTTGAGGAAGAACTGATCTGCTAGTTGTGCCATTATTCTTACTGTTCCTGGAGGTAAATCAGCGCTGTTAATAACCATGTCTCCTTCTTTGATTTGGAGCTCAAGACTTTTATCATAGGCAAGTTTTTCAAGCTCTCTAAGTGCCTCACCTTCTGGAGCTGTGGCTAATACCAGAACTTCGTTATCCGGATAATTATCAATTTCTTTTACGCTTACCAGATTACTTTCGTTATAAATAAGGCAATTAGCTCTCTGAGCGGCTTTGCAGGTCTCTCTAGCGTCCTTATTAAGCAGGGCTATTTTGCGTCCAGTTTTTTCAGCAAGCAAGAATAGGTTTTGGATCCTAATGGTGTTTTCGTTATAGGTGTTTACTATGACTCTGCCTGAGTGGGTTTTAAGCAATTCTCTAAATTTTGGGATTAAAGCAAGCTCTGATTTTGAGTAACCAGATCTCTCTACATTAGCTGAATCTCCCATATAAAGATCGATGGGCTTAGATTCTTCATGAGCAAGAGCCGCATAAGAGCTCATACCTACAAGATCAGTTTTTTTACTATCAGTCGGTGTTTGATCAATTTTAAAAGTACCGCTATAAAAGAATTTAGAGCCTTCAGCCTCGAACGCACAAGCATAGGATTCAGCTGCAGAGCTGGTTATACGAAAAGGTATGATATTAAATCTCCCTAGAGTCAGTCTTTCACGAGATTTAAATTCTATCCAGCTTATAGTATCTATTTGTTCTTGGCTAAGATTTAGTTTTACAGTTTCAAGCGCGAGCTTAGAGCCATAAACTTTTTTTAGATTAAGCTTGGTAATTAAGTGGTGCGCTCCTCCGCAGTGTCCCTCATGAGCACTGGTGAGAACCAATCCCAGAACGGATTGAGCTTTATTGAGTAAGTATTTGTAATCAGCAAAAGTATAATCTACGCCAGGTGCTTCATTGCCAGGATACAGTATCCCAGCGTCTAAGATCACATACTCCGCGGGGTGGCTTGCGTTATGCGCCTCTAGAACTAGCATATTTTTGCCTTGTTCATGTAATCCTCCAAGTGAGGTAACTACAAGAGCTTTTTGTTTTTTGTCTGTCATAAATACTTTAATTGGACCAACTTACAATTATAGCAGTTCGTAATTGATACCCATAGCTTTTTTGGCATCAGCCATTGTTTCTCTGACTACCTGGCGCGCTGAATCGGTACCCGTGGCTAAAATCTTCATTACTTGAGCAGGATCACCAGCAAAAACAGCTCTTTTCTCTCGAATTGGTTTTAGGTAAGCATCCAGAACTTCCATAAGATATTTTTTTACTACCATATCACCCAAGCCGCCTCTTTGGTAATGATCTTTTAGCTCTTGAATTTTTTGTTTATCTTCGCCAAAAGCATCCAAATAAATAAAACAAGTGTTTCCTTCTATCTGCCCAGGATCTTGGACTTGAATATGATGAGGATCAGTATACATCTGGCGCACTTTTTGCCAAAGCTCATCGCTAGTGTCTTTTAGATAGATAGCGTTGCCCAGAGATTTAGACATTTTGGCTTTACCGTCTATGCCGACAAGGCGAGAAAAATTCTCTGGCACTAATGCTTTGCACTCAGTAAACACATCTGTTGTGTAGGTTTGGTTGAATTTACGAGCGAGCATATTAGTATCTTCGATCATGGGGATCTGGTCTGCTCCGACTGGCACCAAATCCGCTCTAAAAGCGAGAATATCAGCCGCCTGAGAAACGGGGTAAATCAAAAATCCCATAGGAATATGATCATCAAAACCTTTTTGTTTTATTTCTTCTTTTACGGTTGGGTTACGTTCCACTTGATTGAGGGTAAGCAAGTTAAGAAAGTACATAGTTAGTTCAGAAAATTCTGGAATTAAGGATTGGATATAGATCGAACTCAATTCTGGATTGATTCCTACTGCTAGATAATCAAGAGCTACATTTAAAATATTCGAGCTTACAATTTCAGGACTCTGAAAATTATCAGTGAGCGCCTGCATATCAGCTATCAAAATATATGATTTGTATTTAGGTTTAAGATTCTCGTCAAGCTCGTTTTGGAGACGCACACGATTTTTTAGAGAACCGATATAATGCCCTAAATGTAAGGGTCCTGTGGGTCTGTCACCGGTAAGAATAATTTTGGGCACCTAATAATCATAGCAGGCTATAATATTAGTGATGAAAAATTTCAGCTTGATGATAATTGTTTTGATGTTTTGTTTAGGCTCTTGCACAGCCCAAACCAGCTCAAATAACCAATCTGCAGTTGGACCAGAGCTCAGTAAGTTTTTAGCTAAGTCACAAAAACCTGCCATAATCAAGTTTTATGCTGATTGGTGTTCTTCTTGTAAAGAATTTCAGCCAAGCTTCTTAAAAGTCTCAAAATCCATGTCAGGGCAAGTTGATTTTTATGAGATTGATATCGACAAAAAAGTATATAAACCTCTTATTAAAGAGCTCAAAATTTCTAGAATCCCCGAGACCGTTTTTCTTAATAAAGCAAGGACTAGTTTAACTAGAAGGCTTGGTGTGATGCAGGAAATGGAGTTTAGGAAAAAAGCCACCGACCTTACCATAAACTGATCTCCTTAATTTTTCATCATCAAAAAAATCCTCATTTGAGTCTTTAATAATTCACCCAGAACGATTTGGATCCTTACCCCCTTACTTTTTAAAGCTAGAAATCTAATCAGGGCTTGATTTTTTAGTACTTGATGATAAATTAAGAAGATCAGTTAAAAATACTAATAGTTAATACAAGTATTTACATCATGCTATAATCAACCTTATATGCACGCTACCCTCCAATCCACCAAAATTCACCCTAGCGCCCAAATCTCCCCGTTAGCTGTGATTGGGGATGATGTAGAAATCGGCGCAAACACCAAAATCTCAGAATTTGCTATTATCCGCTCTGGAGTGAAAATCGGCTCTAATTGTACTATTTATCCTCATGCTGTTATTGGCGAAGCCCCTCAAGACCGCTCCTATAAAGGCGAAGAATCTTTTATTACTATCGGCGACAATAACGTTATTCGCGAATTTGTTACCATCCACAAACCCGTTGGTGAAGGCACTTTCACCCGCTTGGGATCTAATTGTTTTTTGATGGCAGGCAGTCATCTCGGTCATAACTGCCAGGTCGGCTCTAATGTCACTATGGCTAATAATGTCGCTCTTGGCGGGCATGTAATTGTGGAGGATTTTGCAAATATTGGTGGCGGCGCGGTTGTGCACCAGCACTGCCGGATTGGTAAAATGGCTATGCTATCAGGAATGTCAGCTAGTAACCACGATGCCATCCCTTTTATGGTCTATATGGGCATTCCTTCAGGCGGGATCTCGACTAATAGAGTTGGGCTGAAAAGAGCAGGGTTTGATCAGTCGGTCCTAAGTGAAATCATGAGGGCGTACAAGATAATTTATAAGCGAAAATCCAGCTTAACCAATCTAATTCAAAAACTGGAAGATGAACTCCAGCCAATCCCAGAAATTGTTTACATTAAGGACTTTATAAAAAACACAAAACGGGGAATAATACTAAAAAGATTCACCCACGGTGAAGATGACTAAATATGTCTCAAGACTCAAAATGTTTCATAATCGAAAAATATGGCTCAAAAGTTTTGAGGACTCCTTGCAGCGTGGTGAGTAAATTTGATCGTAACCTTAAAAAAACCATCGACAAAATGCTTAAGACCATGTACTCCGAAAACGGTGTGGGTCTTGCCGCTCCGCAAGTCGGCATCAGCAAAAGAATTATAGTCATAGACACCGATTGGCCCAGCGAAAGATACACTAACGAAAACGGTAAATCCGCTGAACCTGAGTACAACCCAATCGTGATGATAAACCCAGTAATTGTGTTTCAAGATGGAATTATGGAAAGTCCCGAGGGCTGCTTAAGTTTTCCTGGAGTTTTTTTTAGTGTTAATCGCGCCAAAAAAATTGTAGTAAAATTCCAAGACATCAATGGTAAAGAACATCGTATCGAATCCGAGGGTGATCTGTTTTGCCGTTGTGTTCAGCACGAAATCGATCATCTTAATGGTAAATTATTTGTGGATATCGCTCTGGATAAGGTTTTTGCCATGGAAGAATTAGAAAAATTTGGACTCGGTGGAATTAATTCACCGCCACCTCTATT
Source organism: Candidatus Caenarcanales bacterium (assembly GCA_044351165.1). GTDB lineage: Bacteria > Cyanobacteriota > Vampirovibrionia > LMEP-6097 > LMEP-6097 > JBEAYS01. Next base: position 9,298 of record JBILGG010000021.1, read on the forward strand.
GCTATAGCTCCTTGCCTTAAAACCTCAAATTTATTTCCATTTAGTTTTATTATGGTACTAGCAATATCGCTAAAAACCTCTCCTTGGCTAGGTTCTAGTATCAGGTCCACTTTGCTGCCAAATTTTTCTTGCGCTTCGGTATAGGATTTTATTGGTGCTTCACCGCTAGCATTTGCGCTTGTGCTGAGCACAAGCCCTTCTGGACTAGATTGCATGATTTTATTGCATGAAATAGAATCTGGAATTCTAAATCCGATATGGCTAAATTCCGGGTTGAGCCAAGAAGGCAATCTCTCAGAACGTTTCAGGATAATGGTCAGCGCGCCTGGCCAATATTGCCTAGCTATAGAATTTATTTCGTCCGTCCATTCTGCTGAATATTTTTTTACAGTATCAATATCTCTTGCAAAAAGTATTAGTGCTTTATCTCGGTCTCTAGATTTAATATCATAAATTTTGTCGTAAGCGTTATGGTTGAACAAACCTAATAAACCCCAGACGGTGTCAGTCATACAAACAAAAGTATTAAAATTAGCCATAGAATAAATTTTACTTTTTTAAGCTGAAAAACTCAAGCCTGTTTGTTTGTTTTCGTTTAATTTAGCAATAGCCTCATTTGGAATCATTGATCTAACTGGATCTTGTTTACCTGTTTGAGCGAGTATTTCTTGTTTTTGATCTAGGCTTAGTTTGTTAGATTTAACCAAGAAACTTACCAATTGCGCTTCAGTAGTGGTTTCTGTGATATCAAATCCATAAAGAACATCAGAATATCTTTTAACTAAATCTTTCATAAAAGAATTTTTTGCAAGATCTTGCTTAGAAAGTGTTTTTGCGTTTTCTTCTGCTTTCCTTTGAGCAAGTAAGTTTGACTGAGTGATTCTTTCTTGTTCTTGTCTTCTTGCCGCTAACTCTTGCTGAAGTCTAGCTTGCTCTTGTCTTAAAGCCTCTAGGCGAGCTTGTTCCAGCTTGGCTTCTTGACATTTTTCATAGAAGATTTTAGCGATATATTTATTTAGTTCTTTTAGTTCCTGAGGACTTAGTTTTCTGCTATCTTCTGTATCATCTTTTTTGCTAGGGCTTTCTTTAGCGATTTTTTTAGCATTTTCAGTATTTTCTTGGATCTGTGAAACTCTTTCATCGTGCTCTTTTTGGGCTGTTTTAAATTTTACTGGAAGATTATCCCAGAGATTTTTGGCTCCGCTTATTAATTCACCCGCTTGCTTAGAAACGGTATCAAAAGCTTTTTTCCCAGTCTCAGTAATAATTTGTTCTAGCCAGGTTTTTGGTTTTGAAGCTTGAGTTTCTGGTGTCTCAGTTTGATTAACAGACTCAAAACCATCAATTTTTTGCTCGCTTTTTGCAACTTCGGTTTTTTTTGGCTCGCTTGAGCTTTCTGGGCTCTCAGGCGTTG